>NZ_JAUEYJ010000015.1:0-211728 GCF_032489615.1 Bradyrhizobium sp. SZCCHNR1051
CGGCATAAACTCCCAGCCGCCTATCAGCAGACTCGGTTTAACCGAGGACAACCTCCTGAGGCTCCACAGCTAGCCACTCATAGAATTGGCCATCAACTCCTCTGCAGCTGCGGCAAGTTCCTGCGAAGCTGATAGCGGAGTTCAGGACGGGTGCCGCTGGCTGAGTCCCGTTTGCGATCAAGGCGCGAGAATAGCCGGTGATGGCTCATAAGTCATTCATCTTATTCATAACGCTTGCCTCCGACGTGTCCGCACCACGGCAGGTGTTTCGAGATCGGTTTGGCTGCCCGTCGGCCGGTTTGCGTCCTGAGTCGCGATGAGAAGAATGGCGAACAATTTCACCGTCAGTCAGTATCCGAGATTTGCGGTAGCGACCGGCTGTGGTCAACTCTGCTGCACGACAGCTGCTTGTTCTCTCAGACTGATGGTCTTCAGCTCCTAAATAGGCGGGGGAGCGCGACGATGAGGCCTCGTGCCGGTTCGGACAAATCGGAAAAACTAATGCGGTTCAATAGCAATTTGACGTGCCTTTTGTCCGAATGGGCCTTGAAAGCATTCAGGCGCCGAAACCCTTCCAAGCTGGCGCTCCCGCGCGGGTTTTGGTCAATCGGCGATATCACTATGAGCCCATATAGCGGCGGCGATCTTGCAAGAAGTCAATCCGCAGCAATGGTCGCGCGGATTGAAGATGGTAGGGCTCGGCGAGTCAGGCCATCGATGGCTTGCCGCTGCAGAAGTGTCTCGGTGGCGCTTTCCAAATACGCGCCCGCGCGCGGCTTGTTTTCGAGCTCGTGGAATATGTCCGTCAATCAGGGCAGACAAGAAACGGCGCGTCAGCGATCGCACGGCGCGATCAGCTCTTCTTGGACATCAAGGGATGATGCCTGAACGCATGATTCGCTTGTGGATCAGCTCGCTCCTGTGCGTCGGCTCTGCCTTTTCCGCGAAAGCCTTCGCTAGCTCCTGTCGGCGAGTGTGAGTCTCGGCGCCGAAGCCGACCAGGTAAGGGTCGAGCAAGTCGTCGACGGGGGCCGGTGAGAGTGGCGTGTCCGACCTCGCGAGAGAGAGTAGGGCCTCGAGCGTCTCCTCAAACGTTGGCGCCGCCATAGATGAGCTCCGCATTTTCGTTGGACCGGGCGTTTTTGCCGGACCCGGCACCGGGAAGTCTCCTTTAGGGAAATCGATGCCATGCTAGGCTTGACTGGGTGGACCGCCAAGGCTGGTGATCGATGAACACCCTAGACGACACCACTGGGCCGTCACGAGATATATGTCGTCGGGGGACAAGCGGACCTAGCTGAGACCGGTTAGGAACGTTCAACGCCCCTGCACCGTCTTCCTCGTCGACTCTACGCAGCTACGACCGTCGGCGCTCTACCTGGCTGTGGCCGCTGCAACGCTTTGACCGGTGACGTGCCCCCCAAATTTGGCCAGTTTGAACTGGGGTTTTCCAGGGTTGAGGCCCACGCCGGTGGCGGCACCGATAAGCCACTCAACAGCGATATCGGCGTCTGGTCTCTAAGGCGGTGTCGCAGGTTGGGCACCAAGATGGCGCGCGGCGTCGGTGATTGCCGACGCGCCAGAGCGGCTGCTCCACAATCATCCGGAGACGGACTTGGCTGTTGCGACCTCCAGCCACTTCCAACCTTCATATTTGTCCCCCGTCTGACGGAGATGCGTGTAGCGCTTTAGGCTTGACCAGGAGCGGTGGCCCGAGACGGCTGCGACCTGAGGAACGTTGCGGCCAATTTCGAACAGCCGAGATACCCCGTCGTGCCGGAGATCGTGGAAATGCAGATCTAGGATGCCGAGGAGTTGGCACGCGCGAGTGAATCCCATGCCGATTGCGTCGGTCGTGTACGGAAATATCTCGTCCCTGTCTAATGGCATGGATTGTGCGACGTGAAGAGCTTCAACCGGAAGATCACACCAGACATCGTTGCCGAGCTTTTCGCCTGGGTTCTTCATGTCACGCACAAGAATCCTGCTGCCGGCCTCATCGAGGTCCGATTTCCGCACGCGGGTAATTTCCTCAAGACGCCGTGTTGAGAAGATTGCGAATGCAATAACCTTCTGCATCGGGACCGAGGAGGGGCGCCTTTGCCGTCGTTCTCCAAAGTGCTGCATCAGGAGATCCAGCTCCGCCAACGTCGGGCGGCGCTCTCGCGTGCGACTCTTGCTCGTGAGCCCCAATCGCTTCGCAACGATGAAAGCGTCCTTCATGGCAGTCTGGTCGAGCGGGTACCCCCAGGCCGGTCGAGCGATTGCGAAAATGGCGGCAAGGTGGGAGAGGTAGTTGCTCACGGTCTGAGGCTGGACCTTGGTCGCCAGATGATTGGCGAATTCCACAAGGTCGGCACTGCCGATCGTGGAGCACCCTCGTTGCGAAATCTCGTAATTCTTGATGGCGTTCAGCACCTGCGCCTTGGTCCGGCCGATCTCCTTTTTTGATTCAGAGACATAGCGATCGATAACTTCCGAGAGGGGAGGGTCCACACCTTTTTCCTGATCGAGCCCCCCGGGAGCCGTCAGTTCTTTCTCCCGCCTCTCAAGCCAAGCCGCGGCGGCCTGCTTTCGGTCGAACGTTCGGGCCTCCCGGTGAAGGATAGCTCCGCCGCGCTTGATGACGACCTGGGCCAGATGGGCGGTGGTGCCGTCTTTGCGCTTGCGAGCGGTGATCGTTCCCATTAGGTGCCTCTAGAGTTGCCGCATTCCGGTACAACATGGATCTCTTCAGTACAACATTGTTGTACCTAGGGGCAGAAAACGGGCCAAAATAGGCGGAAATCGGTGTGGATGGGCAATGATCGGATGCTTTCGGTGCGACGCTTAAATGACTGATATACAGAAAAAAATCGAAAAACAAACGGCTTGGCGCTTCTCCGTGGCGCCGATGATGGATTGGACCGACCGGCACTGCCGCGTGTTCCATCGGCTGCTGTCGCGCCGGGCGTTGCTCTACACCGAGATGGTCACCACCGGCGCCGTGATTCATGGCGACCGCCAGCGGCTGCTCGGCTTCGATCGAAGCGAGCATCCGGTGGCGCTGCAGCTCGGCGGCTCCGATCCCGGCGATCTCGCGACGTCAGCCAAGATCGGCGAGGAGTTCGGCTACGATGAGATCAATCTCAACGTCGGCTGCCCGTCGGACCGGGTGAAGGACGGCCGCTTCGGGGCCTGTTTGATGGCCGAGCCTGCGCTCGTCGCCGCCTGCGTCGCCGCGATGAAGCGCGCCGTTCGCATTCCCGTCACGGTGAAGTGCCGCATCGGCATCGACGATCAGGATCCGGAAATCGCACTTGATGTGCTGGCGGATGCGGTCGTCGACAGCGGCTCAGACGCGCTGATCGTGCACGCGCGCAAGGCGTGGCTGGACGGCTTGTCGCCGAAGGAGAACCGTGACATCCCGCCGCTCGACTACGACAGGGTGTACCGGCTGAAGGCGAGGCTGCCGCACGTGCCGGTCATCATCAATGGCGGCATCGGCAGCATCGAGGCTGCGCAAGGTCATCTCGCGCATGTCGATGGCGTGATGCTCGGGCGAGCTGCCTATCAGGAGCCGTGGCGGCTGCTCGATGTCGATCCCATGCTGTTCGGTGAGGCCGCGCCGCATCTGTCGATGCAAGAGGCGCTGGCGGCGCTGGAGCCTTATATCGAACATCAGCTCGGGCAGGGCACGCGGCTGCACGCGATGACGCGGCATCTCGTCGGGGCCTATCATGCGGTGCCGGGGGCGCGCGCCTTCCGCCGCCATCTTGCCGAACGTGGAGTCAAGCCGGACGCCGGCATCGAGGTGCTGCGCGAGGCGGTGGCAATGGTCGAGGATCGTCCGGCGGTTGCGGCGCTCGCCTGAGCGGATCAGGCCGGCGGCAGCAACTCGGTGACGGTCTGTCGCGCGAGCGCATTCTCCTCCGGCAGGGCTGCAACGAGGCGCTGGGCCTCAGCTGCGGTCGGGAAAGCCGTGCAGCATCAGCCGGTCGGAGCGCACTTCCCAGCGCTCCAGCCGGTCGAGGAAGCTCATGCCGAGCAAATTGGTCTTCATCTGGCCGTGCGGCACTACCAAGGCCGGAACCGAGCGTTCCACCAGTTTGCCGATCGCAAGCCGGTCCAAGGTCAGGCGCGCCGCCTTGGTGTGACCGCCGGCGGTCTCGACGTCGACGTCGTAGGCGAGCAGTTCGAGCGGCAGGCCTGCGGCCTTGGCGGTCTCGTAGGTCAGAACTACCGATGTGGCGCCGGTGTCGACCACCATCGGCGCGGTGACGCCGTTGATCTTGGCGCGCAACGCGAACTCACCGCCTCTGGTGCGCTCGATCTCGACCGCGTTGGTCGGAGGGCTCGCCTTGGCTCTGAGCACGCGGCTGCGCAGAACCTCCGACACGGTGTCGCTTGCGAGCGCCGCCTGCTCGGGATCCTTGTAGACGATCACGGCGCCCGCGGTGAGCACCATGGTGACGAGAACGAGCGCGATCTTGTTCATGCCGCGCCTCCCGTCGGCACGGAGGCGCTCAGGCGTGCCGACGCGCCAGCGCGGGCAGGCCGGCGTCGTGCATGCGGGACGGCAGCCCGTCCATCAGCGCCAGCCGCTCGTCGCGCGACATGCGGCCCCAGCGGGCGATCTCCGGCAGCGTGCGTCCGCAACCGAAGCAGAGCTTCGTCTTCGGGTCGATCATGCAGACGGCGATGCAGGGCGTATCCTGGCTCATGGAGCGAGTTTGAAAGGTTCTGCCACTGTCGTGCAAGTGCAATCATCTCACAGTCCCGTTCCGGCATTCATGATCGGCTTGCGCACCCGGCGCTTCTCCTTAGCGGGGGCGATCGCATGCTCCGGCTGCAATGGCGGGGCCTCGTCCGACAGCGGAGCGAGCGCCGACATCACCCGCTCCGGCGGGAAGGTGACGATCACCTCGGTGCCGATGCGGACCTTCGATTTCAGCGTGAACGTGCCGCCATGCATCTCGATCAGGTTCTTGGCGATCGGCAGGCCGAGCCCGGCCCCCTGTTCGGCCGACTTGATCGAGTTGGAGCCCTGGCCGAACGAGGCGAGCACGATCGGAATCTCGTTCTCGGGGATGCCCGAGCCGGTGTCCTTGACGCTGAGATATTGCCCGCCCGAGGCTGTCCAGCCGGCCTTGAGCCAGATGTCGCCGCCCTGCGGCGTGAACTTGATGGCGTTGGAGAGCAGGTTGAGCACGACCTGGCGGATCGCGCGCTCGTCCGCCCACAGCCGCGGCATCTTCCGCTCGAACACCTCGTGAATGGTGATGCCGCGGCTCGTGGCGCGCAGCTTCAGGAGATGATGGCAGTCGGCGATCACGTGCACGAGCGCCACGGCTTCCTCGTTGAGCTCGTAGCGGCCGGCCTCGATGCGCGAGAGATCGAGGATCTCGTTGATCAGGTTGAGCAGGTGGACGCCGGAATTGTGGATGTCGGCCGAATATTCCTTGTAGACCGGCACCGCGTGCGTTCCGAAGATCTCGCTCTTCATCACCTCGGAAAAGCCGAGGATGGCGTTCAGCGGCGTGCGCAGCTCGTGACTCATCTGCGCGAGGAAGCGCGACTTGGCAACGTTGGCCGCTTCTGCCCGGTAGCGCGCCTCGTCGGAGATCGCTTTGGCCTGCTCGAGCTCGCCGATCAGGGCGTCCTTCTCGGCGCGTGCTTCGAGCGTGGCGAGCGTGGTCGAATGCAGCTGATGGGCGAGCAGCACGAAATAGCCTTCTGCTGCGACCGCGAATCCGGCCAGCAGGTAATTGTCGAACGTGCCCGACAGCACGAGGCTGAGGGTGATCGCGACCGTGACCGGTGCGGTGACCGCGACGGCTGCGACGGGCAGGTTGGCAGCGAGCATGCTGGAGACGGCGATCACCAGCAGCATCAGGAACATCATCAGCGTGCCTGACACCGCCGCGAGTGCGGGGTGGATCAGGATCGCCATCCAGCACACGCCGTAGAGCAGGTCGAGCAGCACGAAGCGCGTGCGCCAGCGCCGCGTCGCCGCCATCGACGGCTGGTCGGCGAGAAAGTTCGAGCAGTTGCGGACGATCGCAGCATGGATGCAAAGCACGCCGGCCGTCCATGCGCCGGCCGCCAGCGTATGGAGCCAGGCGCTCAGCATCAGGCCGGTTGCGACCACCAGCAGCACGACGATGTAGGAGGCGGAGATGCGGGTCTGCGCGTATTGGCGCAGCAGCTCGCGATCGAAGGCCGGACGCGTTCCCGATGTCGACGTTAACCGGTCGCGCGCCTCGCGCACCCGCTGCTGCGCGGCCCGGCGCTGGCTTGCCGGTGCAAGCGCCGGCGGATCTGCCGGAAGCTCGACGACCTCAGGCTTTTCAGCGGGTTTACTCATCAAACAACACAAATCCTGCCCGCGAGGTACGGGCTGCTTTCTGCATTGTCTATAACTGGGCCCAAATCCTTAAGACGGATTATAGACAACGAAAAATTTGCGTTAACCGCGCGTTAAATTAACCATTGTGCGAGGCTCAGCGGAGCTTCATTCGCAGGCGGCGCCAGCCGATCACCACGCCCGTGATGCTGAAGACGAGGCCGATCGCGCAAAGGCCGACGATGAGAACCGTGCGCAGCGCCGCATGGGCGAGCAGGGCCGGAAAGTCGAGCGTGTGCAGCGCCTGATAGAGCCACCGATAGGCGCGTCGGGACGGATCGAGCTTCTCGAGCACCGCGCCGGAGGCGGCGTCGACATGATACCAGGTGTCGCCGCAGATCACGCGATGGACCGGCGCGCCCGGCACATCGGAGACGAACGGATAGTCGTCGCCCGGCTCGACTTCGGTCGAGCGCGCGCAATCGTGGCCCAGGCGGGACGTTGCGGCATTGACGTCGGCCGGCTGCAGGAAGCGTCCGATGATCCTTGCCGAAGCGCCGTCCAGCACCGAAATCTGCTGCTGGCCCGGCGCTCGCCGGGTGCGCTGATGGAGGCGGCCGCCGAAGGCGAACCACTCGATCTCGCGAGCCTCGCCATGCACCGCCGTGAGTGCAACCGCAGTCAGGCGGCTCCAATCCGGTGTGCCGACCAGGATGGCTTCCTCGGACGGCGTCAGATGGCCGGTCGCGAACAGCCTGCCATGGTCCATCGACAGCCAACCGCTGACCATCCAGGTCAGCACGAACTGCATGCAGAGCAGACCAGCCCAATGATGCCACAGGTGCCAGCCGCGGTAGCGCGAGCACAGCCGCGCCTCGCGAGGTCGCAGCCTCATCGGACCGAGCAGGGCGCCGGTCACGGCGGCGATGACGGCCGCGAGCGATAGCCACCACACGATGATGTTCCAGGCCGCCCAGTCCTTGCGCAGGACGGTTGGATAGATCCAATGGACAACGCTGCCGACGTAGTTCCAGGCGCGTTCGAAGCGTGTCGTGTCGAGCACGACCTCGCCGGTCTTCGACGACACGTACAGCTCGGTCCCGTCGGGATCGTGGAGCGCGATCCGGTGCAGCGGACGATGCACATCGAACCGGTTCGGCACCGTCCATTGATCGTAGCTGTCCAGCGCCGCGATGGCGGCGCGATCGGCCTCGAGCCCGCGTTGCTGGGCTGTTGCGCGTGCCACCGACAGTGCGAGACCGGGCTCGTTCACGTCGGCTGCGGCCAGCGTGTCGGCATGAAAGGCCGCGCTGCGGCCGGCGGCCGAGATGACATAGACCGGACCATCCACGCGTTGAAACAGCCGGATGCGGGCGGGATGATCGATGCCACCAGCGGCGAGGGCCTCCGCGGGACTGCGCAGCGACACGGCGATGTCGAGCACCGGCAGCGCGGCGAAGCGCTCGCTCTCGGTCTGCGCCGGGAATGGCACGTAGTGCATCACGATCCCGGTCGCGAACCACAGCACGAACAGCGGACCGAGCGGGATGCTCAACCAGCGGTGCATGAGGATCAGCGCCTGGATCATGCTGTCATCAGAACTTGAACGAGGCCTCGACCTCGTAGGTGCGCGGCGCGCCGAGGAAGATCTGGTCGGGATAGAACGGATCGCTCCAGGCCGCGTAGCGCCTGTCGGTGACGTTGCGGATGCGCAAGGCGAGGCGCGTGCTGGTCGCGGTGGCGAACATCGGCACCTTCGGCAGATCGACGAAGGCGAACAGGTCGGCGGTGGTGTAGGCGTTTAGCTTCACCGTGTTGGCATCGGTGCTCCATCGATCGCCGACATGGCGCACCGAGAAGCCGAGCTCGACCGGCCACCAGCCGGGATTGAGGAAGCGGTAGGAGCCGCCACCATTGACGATGATGGCGGGAATGTTGGGCGGCGTGTTGCCCGAGAACGAGCCGCCGCCCGCGAGATCATAGTCGGCATAGCGGGCGCGGACATAGGCGACGTTGCCCCATAGCTTGCTCTCCGGCGTCGGCCGCACGGCGGCCGCGACCTCGATGCCCTGCGATTTCACCTTGCCGGCGAGGTTGAGCTGCTGGCCGGCCTGGGCGCTGTAGACGTTGTTGCGCGCGATGTCGAAGGCCGAGAAGGTCCACTCCGCGCGCCCGTTCCACAGCAGCTGCTTGACGCCGGTCTCGTAGCTGCGGGAGTCGGACAGCGCGAGGTTCTGCGTCGGACTCACGATAAAGATGCTGTCGGCCGAGATGTCGGTGGCCGTCGCATATTGGCTGTAGAAGGTGGTGCCGGGTAGCGCCTCCCACGTGTAGCCGATGCGGCCGGTGACCGGCTGCCAGCTCTTCGAATAGGGGAAGCCACTTTTCACCGCGCCATTCCTGTCGATCGAGTTGCGATCGAGCGTGAACGGATTGTAGCGCAGGCCGCCGACCAGGGCGAACGTGTCGGTGAGCTTCAGCCGGTCCTCGAGGTTCAGGGTGACGCTGTCGATCGTGGCGGTCTGCAACTGCGTTCCGAGCTGGCCATAAACACCGCGGTCGAAGCCGACCAGGGGGACCGAGTCACCGGGAAAGTTCGCCGCGCCGGGCCGCGTGAAGTCGGTATGGGAGCTCTCGATCGAGGTGACGAGACGGTTGGAAGGGCCGAAGATGCTGCCGTTCCAGGTCATGTCGGTGGTGTTGCCGACCATGTTATGGTTGTGGTGGACGAAGAAGCGCTCGCGATCGACCGTGTTGGTGGTCGCGTTGAACGCCGAGACCTCGTTGTTGTACCAGTCGCGGCTGGCATTGTAGTTGTAGATCTGGCTGCGCAGCTTGACGTCGTTGCTGAGGTCCCATTCGAACCCGCTGCGCACCCAGGACTCCTTGATCGTCTTGTGGCCGTCGACGACGTTGTAGTTGGTCGACAGCGTGCGGCCGTCGATCGTGACGGCGCCGAGATCGCTGCCGTTGTAGGCGGATATCTTGGTGCCCGACACGATGCCGCTGGTCGCGTTCGCGCCGCTGTAGGTGACCGGCACCAGCGGCGTGCCTTCGTAGGGCTTGGCCTTGTAGTCCTTGAACTCGGCGGCAAAGAAGGTCTTGAAACTGTCGGACAGGCGGTAGTCGAGCTGGCCCGAGACATGGACGTTCTTGAACTCGGTGTCGTCGATGAAGCCGACCTCTTTCGTTCGGCTGATATCGAAGCGATAGTCCAGGCCCTCGATCGCGGTGCTGCCGCCGGAGCCAAAGCCGCTGCGGAACGTGCCGCGCTGGTCGAAGCCTATGAAAGCCTCGTTCTGGACCGGTCCGGTGTGCGGCGCCTTGGTCGCGAAGTTGATGGTGCCGCCGACCGCGCCCTGGCCGGAGATCAGCGAGGAGGGGCCTTTGAGAAACTCGACCCGGTCGAGGTTGAACGTCTCCATCGTCAGCGCGGTGAAGCCGGTCGGCCCGATGTTGATGCCGTTGTAGAGGACGTTGACTTGGTTGCCCTGGAAGCCGCGCATGGCAAAGCCGACGTCGTTCGGGGCATCGCCGGCGCTGACGCCGGTGGCGCCTTTCACCGCATCGACGGTGGTGTGATAGCCCTGCTCGCGCAGCGTCGCTGCACCCACGACCTCGATCGATGCCGGCGCCTCGCGCGCGATCAGGCCCAGCCGGCCGCCGACCGCCGGAGCCGCATTGCCGTTGAGCGGCGTCGCCGCTGGGGAGGCGGAGACGTGGGGCGATGGCGCGACTGCCGGCGGTGGCGTCGCTGTCCCTCGGGGCATGGGGTGTACCGTCCCGCTGGCTGTTCTGACCGGTGACGGCGAACGGTCGGCAGCCTGTCGCTGGCGCGGCGCATCGACGGTGACGTCTGGCAGCAGCGTGTCGGCCGCCGGCCTCACGCCAGGATTTGCTGTCTGCTGCGCATGGGCCAGCGGAACGGCCGCGCAGAAGACCGCCGCAACAAGCCCCGCCAACGCAATCAAACCCTGGACGTCTCGCATGCTCATTCCGATTCCCCCACGCGGTCCGGCCATGCCGGTGTCCGCGCCCCCTCCAGCGCTCTTGTGACCGGGACGAGAGCTAACGCAGAACACTAGGTATGTAATGTTATAACATTACATATCTTCTCTTCTGGTCAAGCCTGTCCGTTCGGCAACACATGCGAACGATTGGCGATTGCAACGGGTATCAGCGAGTCGGAGGGTGCGCAATGGCGCCGGCTGATACGGGTCAGACAGGGCGCGCGAGGTCCCGGCCGACGGCGGTGACGAGCCAGTTGGTCGTCACGGGACAGAAATAGACGTGCCGCCGCTCGAAGCGCGCGGCGGCACGTTCATCGGATCGCGATCGCGGATTACTTCTCCAGGCGGGCCAGCAGGCTCGACGTGTCCCAGCGCTTGCCGCCGAGCTTCTCGACCTCGGAATAGAACTGGTCGACCAGCGCGGTCACCGGCAGATGGGCGCCGTTGCGGCGCGCTTCGCTGAGGCAGATCGACAGGTCCTTGCGCATCCATTCCACCGCAAAACCAAAGTCGTATTTGCCGTCGTTCATGGTCTTGTAGCGGTTCTCCATCTGCCAGGACTGGGCGGCGCCCTTGGAGATGGTCTCGATCACGGCGGGCACGTCCAAGCCCGACTTCTTCGCGAAATGGATGCCCTCGGACAGGCCCTGCACGAGGCCGGCGATGCAGATCTGGTTGACCATCTTGGTGAGCTGGCCGGAGCCCGCCGGTCCCAGCAGCTTGCACATCCGGGCATAGGCCGCGATTACCGGCTCGGCGCCCGCATAGGCGTCCGCGGTGCCGCCGCACATCACCGTCAGCACGCCGTTCTCCGCGCCGGCCTGGCCGCCGGACACCGGCGCGTCGATGAATTTGAAGCCGGCCTTGGTGGCTGCGGCATCGAGCTCACGTGCCACTTCAGCCGAGGCCGTGGTGTGGTCAACGAAGGTCGCGCCCTTGGTCATGCCGGCGAAAGCGCCGTCCGGGCCGATGGTCACCGCGCGCAGATCGTTGTCGTTGCCGACGCAGCACATCACGAAGTCCTGGCCCTCGGCGGCCTGTTTCGGCGTCGCGGCGGTCTTGCCGCCGAACTTGTCAGCCCATTCCTTCGCCTTGGCCGCGGTACGGTTGTAGACCGTGACCTCGTGACCACCCTTCTTCACGAGATGTCCTGCCATGGGGAAACCCATGACGCCGAGACCGATGAAAGCGACTTTAGCCATATGAGCTACCTTGACCTTGGGGTTCTGCCGACAGCCTTGAGAGGGCCGGGCCGTTCTTGACGGAAAACATCAGCGGCCGGCCGGGTTCCGGCGGCGGCGCTGGACGCCGCACCATAGCCGCTTGCGAAACAGGGGCAACGGCTTCGTGACGGATGCGAAAACGTCCGCCCGTGCTAAAGAGGCATCATCATGACGGCTTGCAAAGCCGTCATCCGGCAACGAAATCCAGTCAACCAACGAACCAGCCAGGGAGTGTCTCGCATGGGCGTCAGCGTCGGCGTGCTCGATCATTTCAACATCCGGACCCGCAACCTCGCCGAGACGGTGCGCTTCTATGAAGACGTGCTCGGGCTCGAGAACGGCGCCCGGCCGAACTTCGCCTTTCCTGGCGCCTGGATGTACAGCGAGGGCCGGCCGGTGGTGCACCTCGTCGACATCTCGCCGACATCCGAGGCACAGAAGCCGGATTCCGGCGTCGTCCACCACGTCGCCTTCGTCAGCCGCGGCTTTGCCGGCATGAAGGCGCGGCTCGCCGCCAAGGGCATGCCGTTCGAGGCGCGGCAGGTGCCGGGCGGGGAGCTGTGGCAGATCTTCGTGCGCGACCCCAACGGCGTGACGATCGAGCTGAATTACGAGGCGGCCAAGGAGCAGGCCGAGGATGCGCCGGTGGAGACCGCATCCGACATCGGAACCATGGTGGCGTTTTGAGCCGGCCAGCCTTATGAAGCAGCGCAACGCAGGGCCGGGGCGGTCCCGTCGCGGACGACGGAAGATCATGTCCGGTCAACAGGATAGGGCGCGACGATGTGGCGCGTTCTGAACTTCTTCAGGAGACGCGCCGTGAGCGTGACGCAGCAGCAGGTTATCGAGGCACTCAAGCGGGTCCGCTCGCCGCGCGGCGTGGCGCTGCCGGACGCCGGCGTGCTGTCGCCGATCACCGCCAATGACGGCAAGGTGTTCTTCTCGATCAATGTCGAGGCCAGCGAGGCCCGCGCCTGGGAAGACACTCGCGCGAAAGCCGAAGCCGCCGTGCGCGCCATTCCCGGCGTGACCATGGCGATGATAGCGCTGACCGCCGAGCGCAAGGCGGGCGCTGTCGCCCCGCCGCCGCGGCAGGGCGGCGTGCAGCCGGTCGCGGCGCATCGTCCGCATCAGCACCAGCATCCGGCCGACTCGCCGATGTCCCGGCAGGCTCCGATCCCGGGTATCGCTGCCGTCATCGCCGTCGCCTCCGGCAAGGGCGGTGTCGGCAAGTCGACCACCGCGATCAATCTCGCGCTGGGCCTGCGCGACCTCGGCCTCAAGGTCGGGCTGCTCGACGCCGACATCTACGGCCCCTCGGTGCCGCGGCTGACCGGCTTGCAGGAAAAGCCCAAGCTCACCGACGACAAGAAGATGATTCCGCTGTCGCGGTTCGGCCTGTCGATCATGTCGATCGGCTTTCTCGTCGACGAGGACAGCCCGATGATCTGGCGCGGCCCGATGGTGATGTCGGCGATCAACCAGATGCTGCGCGACGTCGCCTGGGGTACGCTCGACGTGCTCGTCGTCGACATGCCACCGGGCACCGGCGATGCCCAGCTGACTCTGGCGCAGAATGTGCCGCTGAAGGGCGCCGTGATCGTGTCGACGCCGCAGGACCTGTCGCTGATCGACGCCCGCCGCGGGCTTGCGATGTTCCGCAAGGTCAACGTGCCCGTGCTCGGTATCATCGAGAACATGAGCTACTTCCAGTGCCCGCAATGCGGCACCCGGTCCGACATCTTCGGTCATGGCGGCGCGCGCCACGAGGCCGAGCGGCTCGGCGTGCCGTTCCTCGGCGAGATCCCGTTGCACATGGACATCCGCTCGACGTCGGACGCCGGCAACCCGGTGGTCGAGAGCGAGCCGAACGGTCCGCACGCGGCGATCTACCGGAGCATCGCCGCGTCGGTGCGGGATCAGCTCAAGGACGCCATCGCCGCTGCTTGATGCACTGCAGCGAAGCGCGTGCGACTATTGGACCGTTTGTCATTCCAACGTCGCGTTTTCGCTTAACCGGTTCCGTGCTAAAGCCCGGCCCGGATCGCCTTCGACCGTGTGCGGCCAATCGCATCGGCGGATAAATGCTTTTTCAACGGGAAACGCCCCCAACAAGGAGATGCCCTAATATGAAGCGTCGTGATTTTCTGAAGGTTTCGGCCGCCGGTGCCGCGGCGACGGGGGCCATCGCCTCGCCGGCGATCGCGCAGTCGTCGCCCGAGATCAAGTGGCGGTTGACCTCGAGCTTCCCGAAGTCGCTCGACACGATCTATGGCGGCGCCACCGAGCTGGCCAAGTACGTCGCCGAAATGACCGACAACAAGTTCCAGATCCAGGTGTTCGCGGCCGGCGAAATCGTTCCCGGCCTGCAGGCGCTGGACGCGACCGCCAACGGCACCGTCGAGATGTGCCACACGGTGTCGTATTACTACGTCGGCAAGGACCCGACCTTCGCGATCTTCGCTTCGGTGCCGTTCGGCCTCAATGCCCGGCAGCAGAACTCCTGGCTGTATCAGGGCGGCGGCAACGAGCTCGCCAACGAGTTCTACAAGAAGTTCGGCGTGATCGGCTTTCCCTGCGGCAACACCGGCACCCAGATGGGCGGTTGGTTCCGCAAGGAGATCAAGACCGCCGCCGACCTCTCGGGCCTGAAATTCCGCATCGGCGGCATCGCCGGCCAGGTGCTGCAGAAGCTCGGCGTCGTGCCGCAGCAGCTCGCCGGTGGCGACATCTACCCGGCGCTGGAGAAGGGCACCATCGACGCGGCCGAGTGGGTCGGCCCCTATGACGACGAGAAGCTCGGCTTCCAGAAGGTGGCCAAGTACTACTACTATCCGGGTTGGTGGGAAGGCGGTCCGACCGTCCATGCCTACACCAACCTGGACAAGTGGAATTCGCTGCCCAAGAGCTACCAGGCGATCCTGACCAACGCGACCATGGCCGCGAACACTTGGATGGCGGCGCGCTACGACATGCAGAACCCGTCGGCGCTGAAGCGCCTGGTCGCCGGCGGCACCCAGTTGCGTCCTTTCACGAACGAGGTGCTCGAAGCCTGTCTCAAGGCGACCAACGAGCTTTGGGGCGAGATCTCGGCCAAGAATCCCGACTTCAAGAAGTCGATCGATGCCATGCAGGCCTACCGCTCGGACGAATATCTGTGGTGGCAGGTCGCCGAATACACCTACGACAGCTTCATGATCCGCTCGCGCACCCGCGGCTGATCTTCAGCATTTTGATCGGCGGATAGACATTGAGCCCGGCCTCGCAAGAGGCCGGGCTTTTGCGTTGCATTGCGACATCGTTTTGCAATGGCACTCCGACGCACTTTGATCCACACTGGAACTAAGCCTCGCAAGAAGGCTGCCCAGGAAACGAACACAATCACCACAAGGGAGGAAAGAGCATGAAGCGGAGAGACTTCATCAAGGTCACCGGGCTCGGCGCTGCAGGCGCCGCCGCGATCGCATCGCCCGCGATCGCGCAATCGATGCCGGAGATCAAATGGCGGATGACCACGAGCTGGCCGAAATCGCTCGACACGCTGCATGGCGGCGCCGAGATCATGGCCAAGATGATTGGTGAGGCCACCGACAACAAATTCCAGATCCAGACCTTCGCCGCCGGCGAGATCGTGCCCGGCCTGCAGGTGCTCGACGCCGTGCAGAACGGCACCGTCGAGATGGGCCACACCGCGTCCTACTATTATTTCGGCAAGGACCCGACCTTCACCTTCGGCTCGTCGGTGCCGTTCGGCCCGAACATGCGCATCAACCAGGCCTGGTACCTGATGGGCGGGGGCAAGGAGATCCTCAACGAGTTCTACAAGAGCTACAACGTCACCTCGCTGCTGGCCGGCAACACCGGCTGCCAGATGGGCGGCTGGTTCCGCAAGGAGGTCAACTCCGTCGACGATCTCAACGGCATGAAATTCCGCATCGGCGGTTTTGCCGGGCGGGTGCTGCAGAAGCTCGGCGCGGTGCCGCAGCAGATCGCCGGCGGCGACATCTATCCGGCGCTGGAGAAGGGCACGATCGACGCCGCCGAATGGGTCGGTCCCTATGACGACGAGAAGCTCGGCCTCTACAAGGTCGCGCCGCACTACTACTTCCCCGGCTGGTGGGAGGGCGGGCCGATGCTGCTCGCCATGATCAACCTCGACAAGTGGAACGCGCTGCCCAAGCACTATCAGAAGCTGCTCGAGCAGGCCGGCCACTACTCCAACAACTGGATGATGGCCAAGTACGATTCCGCCAACCCGCTGGCGCTGCGCAAGCTGATCGCCGGCGGCGCCAAGCTGCATCCGTTCCCGGCCCCGGTCATGGAAGCCTCGTTCAAGGCCGCCAAGGAGCTGCATGCCGAGGTCGCCGCCGGCAATCCAAACTTCAAGAAGGCGCTGGACTCGCTCACGGCCTATTCGGGTGCGGGCTATTCCTGGTTCCAGGTCGCCGAGGTCGGCTACGACAACTTCATGGCCCGGCGGTCGCAGAGCTGAGCGAGATTCCGTCGTTGCGAGCGCAGCGAGGCAATCCAGGGCTGCGCGCGTGCCCCTGGATTGCTTCGGCGCAAGGGCGCCTCGCAATGACGCGCTGATAGAGACGGTCCCAAACAAGTCCCAAACAAGAGAGGCGGCCCCAAACAAAAACCCCGGAAGCGGAGCTTCCGGGGTTTTCTTCATTCGGTCGGAGCCGCCGTCTACTGCTTCGGCGCACCGAAATCCAGCGGCGGCAGATCGATCTGCGGCACCTCGATCTTGACCTTGTCGAGGTCGACCTGGACCGGCTTGTCGAGCAGGCCGGTCACCGTGACCGGGAACGCGATTACGAGCAGCACCATGATCGCCTGCAGGCCGATCCATGGCATCGCGCCCCAATAGATGTCGGAGCTCTTCACTTCCTTCGGCGCGACGCCGCGCAGGTAGAACAGCGCGAAGCCGAACGGCGGATGCAGGAACGAGGTCTGCATGTTCACGCACAGCATGACGCCGAACCAGATCAGGGCGGCCTCCGGGCCGACCACCGGCGCCAGGATCTTCTGCGCGATCGGTGCGATCATCGGCAGGATGATGAAGGCGATCTCGAAGAAGTCGAGGAAGAAGGCCAGGAAGAAGATGAAGATGTTGATGAAGATCAGGAAGCCCCAGACGCCGCCGGGCAGGGAGGTGAGCAGGTGCTCCAGCCATTCGCCGCCGGAGACGCCCTGGAACACCACCGAGAAGCAGGTCGAGCCGATCAGGATGAAAGTGACCATGCAGGTGATGCGCATGGTTGTCTCGTAGCCCTGCTTGATCAGGTCGCGCAGGTCGGGGAGGGCGACGGCGCGGATGCAGAGCCAGGCAACCGCGAGATAGGTGACCGCGAAAGAGAGCTTGAATGCGAGGTTCTCGGTGAACAGCATCGCGATGATGGTGCCGATGCCGGCGGCGACGACGCCGACGATCAGGATGCTGCGATCGCTCTTGGTGAACTCCTTGTGGTGGATCACCGCCAGCACGATCGCGCCGACCGCGCCCATGGCGCCGGCTTCCGTCGGCGTGGCCAGGCCCATCATCATGGTGCCGAGCACGACAAAGATCAGCACCGCCGAGGGAATGATGCCCATCAGGCACTTCTTCCACAGCGCCCAGCCGGTCAGCGTACGCGCCTCCTTCGGCACCGGCGGCAGGTGGCCCGGCTTGACCAGGCCGAGCGCGAAGGTGTAGCCGGCGAACAGCACGACCTGGAAGATCGAGGGGCCCCAGGCGCCGAGATACATGTCGCCGACCGACTTGCCGAGCTGGTCGGCCAGCACGATCAGCACCAGTGACGGCGGCACCAGCTGGGTGATGGTGCCGGACGCCGCGAGCACGCCGGTGATGTAGCGCATGTTGTAGCCGTAGCGCATCATCACGGGCATCGAGATCATCGCCATCGCGATCACCTGTGCCGCCACCGTGCCGGTGATGGCGCCGAGGATGAAGCCGACGATGATGACGGAATAGCCGAGGCCGCCGCGGATCGGCCCGAATAGCTGGCCCATCGAATCCAGCATGTCCTCGGCGAGCCCGCATCTCTCCAGGATCGCACCCATGAAGGTGAAGAACGGGATCGCGAGCAGCAGGTCGTTGGCGAGCACGCTGCCGAAGATGCGGCCCGGAATCGCCTGCAGGAAGTTGAGGTCGAAGAACCCTAAGTCGATGGCGAGGAAGCCGAACGACAGGCCGACGGCGGCGAGCGTGAACGCCACCGGGAAGCCGATCAGCATCGCCAGGACCAGGCCGCCGAACATCAGCGGCGGCATCATCTCCAGCGTAATCATTGCGTCGGCCTCTCGTATTTGGCGTCGATCGTCACTTCACCGCGCAGCGCGGCGGCGCGCTTGATCACCTCGGAGAGGCCCTGCAGCGCCAGCATCACGAAGCCCGCGGGGATGGCGAACTTCACCGGCCAGCGAAGCAGGCCGCCGGCATTGGCCGACATCTCGTTGACCGAATAGGACTGCATGAAGAACGGCCAGGACAGGTAGGCCAGCAGCAGGCAGGTCGGGATCAGGAAGAACAGTGTGCCGATCAGATCGAGCCAGAGCTGGCCGCGCTCGGACAGATAGAGATAGAGCAGCTCAACCCGAACATGCTCGTTGCGCCGGAAGGTGTAGGAGGCGCCGAACATGACCAGCAGCGCGAACATGTACCACTGCAACTCCAGCCAGCCGTTCGACGAGTAGCTGAAGGCATAGCGGATCATGGCGTTGATCGCGCTGACCAGGCAGGCCAGCAGCACCATGATATTGCAGACGTAACCGATCTTTTCGTTGAGCTGATCGATGGCGTTACTGATTGCCAACAAGGGGCGCATCATTGTCTCCGCTGCGGGCGCTGTCAGACGAGCGCGCCTGAGCTCTCAGGAGGCACGGCTTCGCGATCACGCAGAACGTGCATGTCGTCATGACGGCGCGCTTGAAGCGAATCCAACGAAACGTCCTCCCCCTCGATGCCTTCAGCTCTTGTTCGGCGCTTGTATGAAGGGCGAGCGCCCATCGGCCGCGCTGGGCCTGAAAGCGGGGGCACCATTTCAGCGCGCCGTCCTGCCGTCAATCGGAAAATGGACACATTGACGCGCCGGCAACAGTCTGGCGGCGCTGGCTAAACCCGGGTTCGGGGGCGGCGTCCGGCCTGCCGAAAGAGCGGGCAGTTCGCTGCCGGCCGTCCATCGCTCCGATGGGGGCGGCCGTGGAGGATGGTCGCGTGGGCTGTCTGGGGCGGAGCGCGGGATCAGAATGTGGTGTGCTGATCCGGCGAGGCGTCTGATCCCCGCCAAGGGAACGTTGGCGTGGGGCCACAAGCTGGATAAAAGCGTCGTCGTGGACGTTTGATGCAGGGAACAACCGGATGAGCAAGCCGCGCAAGACCGAAGCCGAACTGATCGCGATGGCGGTGGCCGAGCTGAAGGCTCATACCGAGTACGCCGAGGGCATTCTCATCGCGGTCGTGCGGGACGGAAATTCCTGGGAGTTTCGCGCCAGTGCCGATCAGGAGACGATCGGCAGGCCCGGCTATCCCGAATGCGTCGCCATGTTGGTCCAGATTGGAGACCATCTGTCGAAGCAGTACGCGCTCCAGGAGGAGTGAAATGGCTTCGTGACCGCTGGCGGCGGGCACTCCGACACCGTCGAACCCGCAGGCATCTGGGGATGCCAGGGGCCTGACCCGACGCGGCGAGCCTCCTCAAAAATCAAAAAAACCGGCCGCGCCGCCTGATGTGCGGCGCTACAGCACCACCACGCCGGAATGCTTGGCCTTGTTCTCTGGTTCGACGTGGATGGTGATCCAGCTGTGCTCGTCGTGCTCGCGCAAGGCGGCCTCGATCCGGTCGCAGATTTCGTGCGCCTGGTTGACCGACATCTCGCCGGGCACCACGAGGTGGAACTCGATGAAGGTCAGCTTGCCGGCATGGCGGGTCCGGACATCATGCGCCTCCAGCGCGCCGCCGGCATGCTGACTGATGATCAGGCGAATGCGCGCCAGCGTGGCGTCCGGGACCGCTTCATCCATCAGCCCGCTGGTGGATTCCTTCAGCACCTGCCATCCCGACCACAGGATGTTCACGGCGACCAGCACGGCCAGCGCCGGATCGAGGATCGGCAGCTGCAACATCACCGCGAGGCCGAGGCCGACCACGACGCCGCCCGAGGACACGACGTCCGTCAGCAGATGGCGTCCGTCGGCCACCAGCGCCGGCGACCGCAGCCGCTTGCCCCGCGTGATCAACAGCCAGCACCAGACCGCATTGATCGCGCTCGCCAGCCCATTCACCGCGAGCCCTTCGACGGGCGCCGAAAACGGCCGCGGATTGAAGAAATTCCCGTAAGCCTCATGGATGATGAGCAGCGCCGCCACGACGATCATGACGCCCTCGATCACCGCGCTGAAATACTCCACCTTGTGGTGGCCGAACGGATGGTTGGCGTCGGCGGGCTTGGCTGCGATGCGCACCGCGACGAGCGCGACGGCGGCGGTGACGACGTTGACGATGCTCTCGAGGGCGTCCGAGTACAGCGCGACCGAGCCGGTGATCCAATAGGCAAGATACTTCAGGCCGAGCACGATCGTTCCGACCACGAGGCTGCCGATGGCGAGCTTGAGCGATTGCGAGGCCATGATGTCCTGATCCGATCCCGCGCTGGGGTACTCAACGCTGCGGCGGAACGCAACCTCCGCTGCCGGCCGTTCGCTATCGGAAAAGCTGATATCCTCGGTTCATCGCCGTTGCGAATGCGCCGGGCGCGGCGTTGCCGTGAGCGCAATATGATCTGTGGAAAACAGAAAAGGCCGCGCCCACGGACATGGACGCGGCCTTGTCGCGGCAAGCGCCGATAGCAATGACGCCGCCGACTACTTCTCTTTGATGACCGTGGTGGTGCTGGTGGAGCTGCCGACCGTGCCCTCGTCCTCGCAGACCTTGGTCTGGCGGATGCGGTCCTCGGCTTCCACGCGGCTGGTGAACGCCATCGGTCCGATCTGCGTGACGACCTCGCGGTCGGCGGGGCGAGTGGTGGTGATGGTGCAGCGATGGCTCGGTCCCTGCACGATGTAGTACTCGTCCGCGAGCACTGGCGCGACCGATCCGATGATCACTGCGCCGGCAAGAAGAAGGGGTGCTTTCATTGTCGCCTCTCTTTCCAAGAACAGCCAAAAGGGGAGCGGGATTCGATGAGGAGTTTTCTGCCTCATCGTTCGATGCTCCGCGTTTGCAACTCGGCCGGCTGGTCGCAGTTCCGGCAGTTCAAGCGAAGCCTGTGTTGATGCGGTGCAGTGTCGGCAGCGATGGACGCGAGATCCCGTCAGGGCGCAGCGACGCCAGCGCATGCCCGCGGTGGCTCGCTGGTCGATGTCGGCTGCGACGCGGACGATCTCGCCAAGTCCCCGCGACGGGACCCCGGCCATGCCGGTGGCGAAGCTGAACGAACGGTCTGTGCTCGTCCGGTCCGCACCGTTCCCCAAAACGCGAGCACTCGACGCGAAGATGTTTGCAGACCGGCTCGGGCTCGAGCGGTGACGTTCTTCCGGGCTTCACATTCTCATGCGACCTTATGTTGTGGGGCGGCCCACATGCGCCGTCGGCTCGGACGGGGAAGCGGGGACTCGGACATGCTTCGATTGCGTCTTTTCGGCTTGATCCTGGGAGGCCTGACCGCGATCGCGGCGATCGCGACGCCGTGTGCGGCAACACCGTGCAGCAACCTCCAGACGCTCGCGCTCGAGCATACCACCATCACGCTGGCGACCGACATCACGGGCGGCGTCTTCACCGTTCCCGGGAGCAATCCGGCGCAAGACATCACGGGACTGCCGGCGTTCTGCCGCGTCGCCGCGACGATCGCGCCGGCCGTGGATTCGGCGATCAAGATCGAGGTCTGGCTGCCGACGTCGACCTGGAGCGGGCGGTTTCTCGGCCTCGGCAGTGGCGGATTCGGCGGCTACTACGACTACGGCGGCCTCGCGTTCCGCCTCAAGGCCGGCTATGCGGTCGCCTACACCGGTCTGGGAACCGGGACCTCCGGATGCACCGTTCACTACTGCGGATCGGACGGCAACAAGGGCAACGCGCTCGCGATCGCTCTCGGCGACAAGGCCACCCCGAGCCTGGGGCTCTACGGGCATCCCGACCGGATCACGGATTTCGGCCATCGGGCGGTCCACCTGATGACGCTGCGCGCCAAGGAGATCGTGCAGGCGTACTATCAGAAGAGCGCGACCAAGGCCTATTTCTTCGGCTGCTCGACCGGAGGTCACAGCGGACTGATGGAGGCGCAACGCTATCCTGAGGACTATGACGGCATCCTGGTCGGTGCGCCGGCCTACAATCGCACGCACCTGTATGCGACGACGCCGCTCGGATGGCGCAACACGCATGCGACGCCGGGGCGGCAGATGCAAGCCGGTCAGATGTCGCGGATCAACAAGGCCGTCCTGGCGCAATGCGCTGGGCGGGATGGCGGCATCGTAACGGACCAGTTCCTGACCAATCCGCGGCGCTGCCGTTTCGATCCGAAGGTCCTCCAATGCACCGGCGGCGATGTGCCGCCGGCATGCCTGACCGAGGAGCAGGTCACGACGATGCAGAACTATTATGCCGGTACGGTCGATCCGGTCACCGGTGAGAGAATCGTTCCGGGCTTTGCGCCAGGCAGCGAGACCGAGGATCTATCGGTGAAGGGGATCATGCTCAAGCAGCAGCTTCCGGAGCCGCTGTTTGATGGTCCCCTGTATTGGGTCTACGGTCCGACCTTCGGTCAGCCCGGCAGCGCCGTCAACTACACGAATTTCGACATTCACCGCGACCTGCCGGCCGTGGAGGCCCTGCTGGCCGAGCCGCTGAACGCCACCAGTCCGGATATCACGGCCTTCCGGGAACGCGGCGGCAGGCTCGTCATGTATCAGGGGTGGGCCGATGAGCTGGTGATGCCGCAGAACACGATCGACTACTTCAACTCGCTCGTGAAATTCGACAGCCCGTCCTTCGCGGCGCGGCGAGGAGATGAAGCGCAGATCGATGCTGACCTCGCGGAAGATCGGTTCGGCGGCGATCATGTGCGAGCCGGGCTGCAGCGAACCCTGAGCTACGCCCGCCTGTACATGGTGCCGGGCATGTATCACTGCGGCGGCGGGCCCGGCCCCAACGCGTTCGTCTTCCTTCCGGCGCTCCAAGACTGGGTCGAAAACGGCATGCCGCCGGGGTCCATCGTCGCGACCAAGTACGTCAACGACACGGCGCCCGACGTGCAGATGACGCGGCCGCTCTGTGTGTTCCCGAAGATCGCACGATACAACGGCAGCGGCAGCACCGACGACGCGGCGAGCTTCTCCTGCGTCGAGGGTGGGCACCGTCATGACCACGGTCCGCACGACGAGCAGTGAGGCAGGTGTTTGAACAGAGCGAAGCGGCTCGCCGACAATCGATGATGACCTCGTCCCTGCATCAGAGAACCACGATCGACGTCGGGATTTCGACAAGCTGGTCCGCGCCGGCGACGATCGTGATTTAGAGCAGCCTGACGGTCACCTTCGCCTTGCCGGTGTTGTTCGGATAGAATGCATCGTACACCCAGGGCAGCCCGATCACCGCGTCGTTGACATAGAGGAACAGCTCACCGCCGCGCTCGGCCTTGAAGCGCGCTTTGTAGGCTTGAGGCGTGGTGTTGGGGGCGGGAACGGGGTCGAGGAAATATTCGTCGACTCCCGTCTCGCCGACCCTGGCGATCAGCCGATACCAGGGCCGGAAGAGAACGCGGCGCAGCAGGATGCCTGCGTAGAACGTCCCGCGGGCGTAGCCCCGGACCGTCGAGGTGCGATAGCCGGCGGGCGTGACCGGATGCCCGGCGTCCTCCCACGGGTCGGTCATGGTGACGACGATCTCGTAGGAGAAGCCGGGACGGACTCTCAACCCGGTGGGAGCGCAAACCGCATCGGTCGAGAAATCCCTGGCATCCTGCGGAATGCCTTTGTCGACCGCGACGAGCTCGTGGGCAGGGGTGCCATGGCAGAAGGCGCCCATCGAATCCGCGGCGTTGAACAGGAAATGGCTGATCAGCGTGGCTGCGAGCCAGACGGTGCCGATAGCGAGCAACAACGGGCCGGCATGCCGCTTGCCGTTCCTGATGGCGAACTGATAGGCGCGATTGGTCCGGAGGGCGTAGATGGCTTGATGCATCGGGCCGGACAGCATCGGGGGCGCTGCTCGTTCGCGCCAGATCACGCGCATCAGGTCGCTGATGCTGTCGCTGAGGAATGTCCCGGCCGCAGTCAGCGCGACGAGGATGATGATCCCGCCCGCGAACCATTCGGGATTGGCGGCATACCAGTCCGTCCACCAGTGCAGCGATGTCGGCAGGAACGATTCGACCAGCCGGACCGCCTCGGAGACCATCCTGATGCGCGAGTCGTATTCGTGCGTGCGATCGAGGTCGTGGAACAGCCAGAAGGCCGCGAGGTGGAGGGAGGCCGCCAGCGTCGCGAAATAAGCGAGGCGTCTGAACCATACCAGATTCCACAGCTTTTCCTGGGCCGCGAACCGGGCGGCCGCTCCGGCCGGCGTTTCGAACGTGGCCGGCCCGAGAGGCGCCAGCGTGCCGTCGTAGCGGACGATGACGTAGTTGTCCGGCAAGCCGATGGGCGCATAGGCATTGCAGCCGCTGTCGATGCGGTCGAAGACGCTTTCGTGAATCTTCGGCATCGACACCTGGACGCCCGCCGCCGGGTCGTTGCACAGCTCCGACACCTTGCGCGGGCCGTATCGATAATAGGAGCCGAGCCCGGAGCGCGAGTTGTAGAGTCGGCCGTCCTTGTCCTGTGACGTGACGATCGACTTGATCGCATCCGGATCGGCCTCGGGCGCGGTCTTGAAGACCAAGCCGCGTTTGACGGCCTCGTCCACGAGCCAGGTCAGGGGGACGTAGGAGAGGGAATCGTCCGGATAGCCGCCGCCGACATTGGCGTGCATGCCGACGAACCAGACCTGCACCAGTCTTTCGTCATCGATCGTTTTGGCATCCTGCGGCTTGGTCTCACCCGCCTCGGTCCAGAGCACCGGATGGAAGGTCGTCCTCTCGTCGTCGAGCGCGAGCGCGTGGCGCGCGCATGTCACCCGCGGACTGAGCACGCGGTTGGGGAGCTCGAGCGGCCACACCCAGTTGGAGATGCCCCGCGTCATCTCGTCGATCGGAAGTCCATAGGCCGCGACGGTATCCCACAGCCCGATGAACTCGATCGCCGGGAGGCTTTTTCGCACGATGAGGTCGAGCGATTTGCGGCCCATGATGCGGTCGATCACCGGCACCAGCATTTTGTCGCGAAGCCAGCGGAACAGCACCTCGATCCGCCAGATCGAATGGTATCCCTTGGCGCGATAGGCGCGATAGGCCTTCACGGCGCCGTCGTGCAGCTCAGCCTCGGTGTCGGCAACGATCAGCCCCTGATCGAGCATCAGCGCGGCGAGCACCCGGACGGTGAAGGCGCCGCGGCTGAAGCCGAACAAATAGATCTTCGAGCCGTCCGCGTGGTCGTAGTTGCGGCAGACGAACTTATAGGCATCCAGGATGTTGCGCTTGAGGCCGAAGCCGAACGCGCCGCCGAGCAGGGCGAGCGGAACGAACGACGATGTGCCGACGCCGTCATCATACTTGGCCGCCTGGGCATTGCCCTGCAGGTCGAGCGCCTGGAATATGCGCCAGACGTTGGTTCGCCACACGCTCGAGGCGGCGTTGCCTGTCCCGTCGGACAGGATGATGATCTTGGGACTCGCCATGCAAAGGACCCCGCTCGACATTCAGAGCCGAGGAGCGGAAGCGTAAACCGCGCGGGGGAGAAATCAACCTGAGATGGTATGGCGCCTTCTGCTGCGTGGCGGGAGGCGCGGGTGCGCCGCTGGAGCGACGCGGCGGGCGGGTAAAAAAGTGCACTGTCACCGAAATACGCCGACGTGCTCGACGAGATGCGCGCGCGAGGGCGCTGCGTCGAAGGGATCACTGAAATATTGTGTCTCGTGCGCCACTCCGCCGTCGCGGAACTCCATGATGCTCACCACGTAGGAGGGTGCGCCATCATAGGTCAGGACCAGTTCGGTCACCCAAAGATCGCCGCTGCCCAGGATCCGCCGCACTGAGAAGCGCTTGTGGTTGGGCTGCACGAAGCGGCTTTCCTGAATGTTGCGCCGGCCGTGGATCCGCTCGCCCGATTGCGGATAATCCAGCACGGCATCGTCGCGATAGATGGCGTGCTCGGCCTCAAAATCATTTGCGTCCGATGCATCCCAATGGTGCTGCAGGGCAGCGCGCGTGGCGCGGTCATCCATGGCAATCTCCCATTCAGGCGCGCGCTCTCGTTGCAGAGCTATAGTCTGCAGGCCGGAGAATGGAGCATCCTCGAGGCTTTCGCGCGTGGATGCGGGCATCCGCAGGCTTCGCAGCCGCTGACGCATCATAGGACGATGGCCGACGTGTCACCACTCCGATCCGAACGGGAGATGTGAGCGAGGTGACCCAGTCGCTGGAGAGAGTTCTCCGGGCCAGTAGCACCGCGCTGAGCTACGCGCGGCAACGACGCTGTCACGCTGGACGGGTGGCAATCCAGATCACGTGGCGGGCGCCGCCGCCACCGCGGCCGGTGGCGCGGATGTTGATCTCCTCGGCCGCGAAGCCGGCCCTGCGCAGGCGCGGGGCGAAACGATCGTCGGGATGTGACGACCACACCGCCAGCACGCCGCCGGGACGCAAGGCGGCGAACGCGGTGCGCAAACCCGAGGGATCATAGAGCGCGTCGTTGGATTGCCGAGTCAGTCCCTGCGGGCCGTTATCGACGTCGAGCAGGATCGCATCGTAGGCGCTGCGCCCTGCGGCGATCAGCTTCACGACGTCGGCCTCGCGGATGTCGACGCGCGGATCGGCAAGGCTGGCGCCGGACAATTCGGCCATCGGCCCGCGCGCCCAGGCGATCACTGCCGGCACCAGCTCGGCGACGGTGACGCGGGCCTGCGGACCCAACACTTTCAGTGCCGCCCGCAACGTGAAGCCCATGCCGAGGCCCCCGATCAACAGCCGCGGAGCCGGCTCGGCCTTGATGCGGGCGCAGCTCAGGGTCGCCAGCGCCTCTTCGGATCCGTGCAGCCGGCTGTTCATCAGCTCGTTCGAACCGAGCTTGATCGAGAACTCCTTGCCGCGCTGCATCAGCCGCAGCGGCTCACCGCCGCCGGGCACGTCTGCGGTGTCGATCAGCTTCCAGGGAATCACGGGCGTCTCGCGTCAATTCGGTTGCGGCATTCCAGGCGACAGAGTCGCCACGCTGGAGCCTGCTTACCATGTTGCCCGCATCCCGTGCCAAGGGGCAGTCGCCACTCTCGCGACGACCTGCATCGCGTCGTTGCGCGTCATTGCGGTGGGGACACCAGCATCCAGGCGCCCGCGGCACTGCAAGCAATGCCGGCCGCGCGCGCGATCCATCGTCCGACCGGAGTCAGTTTCTCAAACAGCACGAGCAGGGTCAGAATGGCAATCCACATCACGCTCATCACCCCGCCGACGAACAGCAGCGCCATCAGAGCCCAGCAGCAGCCGACGCAATAGCCGCCGTGTCGAAGGCCCAGCAGCAGGCAGCCCTGCAGGTCGCCGCGAAAGCCGCCGTGGCGCATCAGGAACATTAGCGGCGACTGGCATTGGGCAAGGCAGGCGCTCTTCAGCGGCATCCACTGATAAACGCCTGCCGCGATCAGCACGATGGCGCCGAGCAGATGGTTGTCGATCGCCATCCGCGAATCCAGCAGCGCAGTCCGCTCCACAACCCATTGCAGGCAGGTCGCCACCAGCGAAAAGCCGCTCCAGGCGAGCAGATAGCCGGCCGCAAACCAGCCGGTCGCAGCGAACGGCTGGCCCCGCGCGCGACCGTGTCGACCCACACGGGCGTACATCAGGACCATGGGCGCGGCCGAAGGCGCCATCATCCCGACCATCATCACCGCCCACATCAGGAACACATAGGCGAATTCGATCGCGTGCCAGGGCTCGCTGGCCGGCAACATGATTCCGATGCCGGCCGGGATCATGCGAAAGCCGGTCATGTCCATGCCGCCCATGTCCATGTCGTTGGCGAGCCAGAGCACATAGGCCCATGCCAGGGCGACCATGATCGCGATCGCGCCGCCCACGATCCAGCGATCACGCCGCAGCACGGCTTCCAGGGCGCTGCCCGTCATCTGCAAGGTGGGTTGGCGGCCTTGCCGCACGTCGCATCAGGCCTGGTTGGACCAACTGATCGACGCGTACAGGCCGTTCTTGCCGGAATTGTCCCAGCGCATGCCGTGATCGTTGTAGGTGTTGCCCGCAGCGCCGACGGCCAGCGCCATCCGGTCGGGGCTGACGGGATGGCCGATATTCACCCACATCTCACCGCTCGGATGCATGGTCGGCAGCGGATCGACGGACATGTGCAGAATGTCGGCGATGTCGGCGGACCGCGTCTTGCCGTCGATCCGGAAGGTGATGGCGGCCTTGCGCACGCCGAGATTGGTGCTGATCAGCGGCGTGAACGCTGCCATCGGGCCGCCGGCAGCCCCGGTGAAGATCGCGGCCATCGCCTCGGTCTGCGGGTCGTCGGCGCGCTGATCGATATAGGCGGCGATCGACCAGTCTCCCTCCGCCATCACGCCGGGCGCATGGAGCATCACCGCAGCGTTGAGGCCATCGAGCGCGACATCGCCATAGCGGCCGGTTTCGATGTGGAACAGCAATGGTACGTTGCAAAAGCCCTCGGTCGGTTGCGCGGTCAGGGGAGGGGCGGCCGACATGAGGCACGGACACAGCAGGCTGCAACTGCAATTCTCGAAATAGTCACCGGACAGGTGCCATGCGACTGGGTCTGCCATCGCTGTCTCCCGCTAGGCCGAACCGACAAATTGCTTTCGAATGCGCGATCTGCAGTTGAAAGCTACGCCGCACGGGGACGTGCCGCAAGCCTAGAAACGATGAGGTTCCGACTGCGATTGATCGCAGGGCCCGATGGTTATGGACGCCGATTACCCGCCCGTCACGCTCATGTGCCGGCTGACGCTCGGACGGTTGTGGCGGCGGTCGATGATGAAGTCATGGCCCTTCGGCTTCAGGCCGATGGCGCGGTCGATCGCGGCGCTGAGCTCCTCGTCGCTCGCCGACGCACGGAGCGGCTTGCGCAGGTCGGAGGCGTCCTCGTGGCCAAGGCAGGTGTGCAAGGTGCCGGTGCAGGTGACGCGCACGCGGTTGCAGCTCTCGCAGAAATTATGCGTCATCGGCGTGATGAAGCCGATTGTGCCGCCGGTCTCGGCAACGCGGACGTAGCGGGCAGGGCCCCCGGTGGTCTCGTCGAGATCGGTCATGGTGTAGGTCTGCGCCAGGCGCGCGCGCAGCAGCGACAGCGGCAGATACTGGTCGATGCGGCCTTCGCCGATCTCGCCCATCGGCATCACCTCGATCAAGGTCAGCGCCATGCCCTTGCCGTGCGCCCAGTCGATCAGCGAGGGGATCTCGTCCTCGTTCATGTTCTTCAGCGCGACCGCGTTGATCTTCACGGCGAGACCTGCGGCGCGCGCCGCCTCGATGCCGGCCAGCACGCGGTCGAGATCGCCCCAGCGGGTGATGGCGCGGAACTTGTCAGGATCGAGCGTGTCGAGCGAGACGTTGATGCGGCGGACGCCGCAATCGGCGAGCTCGGCGGCATATTTGGCGAGCTGCGTCGCGTTGGTCGTCATCGTCAGCTCGTTGAGCGCGCCGCTCTTCAGATGCCGCGACAGCGAGCGGACCAGGCCCATCACGTTGCGCCGGACCAGCGGCTCACCGCCGGTGAGCCGGAGCTTCTTGACGCCCTTATGGATGAACGCCGAGCACAGCCGGTCGAGCTCCTCAAGCGTCAGCAGGTCGGCCTTCGGCAGGAAGGTCATGTCCTCGGACATGCAGTAGAAGCAGCGCAGGTCGCAGCGGTCGGTCACCGAGACGCGCAGATAGCTGATGCGGCGACCGAACGGGTCGGTCATCGGGCGCGTCAGGGCGGTGTCACTCAACGTCTCTGCGGTCATGGAAAGCCTTGGCTGGTGGCGGCCCAGGTGGCGGCGATGCCACGCGGCGGCCGCGCAAGCGCGGCCGGATGTCGATCTCACGACAATCTAATCATGATCGGCGCGCCTCACAATCATCGACGTGGATCCGTCGATGCTGCAATGCAGCTTCGCCCTGGCAGGTGGCGCGCGGGACGATGGTCCGCTACTGGCGTCCCGGTGCGGGGGCGGGGAAGGCTGAACCGGTGGTCGCGGGCGCCGCCGGCGCGGCGGCTGATTTCTGCGGCTTCGGCTTCTTCGGCCGCATGTGCTTGACGGCCTTCGGCGGCGTACCCGGCATCGGCTGCAGCTCGGCGACCACCGGGCTCGGGTCCATCACGACGGGCGGCGAGCTGTTGAAATCCCCGGTGTTGCGGATCACCTGCACCGGGATGGTCGCGGGCTGGTACCTGTCCATCGTGAAGGTGACGCTGAAGCCGGCATCGGGCGCCGGCACCGAGACCGAGCATGGCGTCTTGCAGCCCGGTCCGAGCGAGGTCTTGGCGTCGGCGCCCGGCGGCACCGAGTCGAGGTGCACCGGCACCTCGGGCGCTGCCATCTTGAAGCTGTCCATGGAGAAGGATGAGCACCCGGCCAAGCCGGCTCCCGCAACCGCAATTGCGATGACACGCCGCATCATGATGTCCGCCCCACAACCCTGCGGCCATCGGCCGCAATCCCAGGGCGACCATAGGAGCGTCAGAACAGCGGCGCAACTGCGGTCAACCCTATTCTCAACAGAACGTTAATGCACCGCAAGGTGCGGATTCAGGTCGACAGGGCAGTGGGTTAGGGTGCGATGCGGCAGTGGAATCGCAAGTCCGCTCAGGCGATCCTGAGCGATGGGCTGAGGGCCGTGACGGCCGCCGGCAGCTCGCGCATGTGGTCGATCAGGTGGTCCGGATTGAGCTCCGCGATCGGTACGTCGGTATAGCCGAAGGTGCAGCCGATCACCGGCACGCCGGCGCGGCGGGCGGCGCCGACGTCGGTGCCGGCATCGCCGACCATGATCGCTGCCCCGATCTCACCGCCGGCCTGCGCGATGGTCTGGCGCAGGATCGCCGGATCCGGCTTGGCGACCCCGAACGTGTCGGCACCGCAGATCGCGGCGAAGCGGGAGGACAGGCCGAGCTGGTCGAGCAACCGCTTCGACAGCCATTCCAGCTTGTTGGTGCACACCGCGAACTGGCAGCCGCGCGCGGCGAGATCGTCCAGCGCCGACTCCAGCCCCTCGAAGGGACGCGATTCGACCGCGATGTTGTCGGCGTAGAAATCGATGAAATCGGTGGTGAGGCGGCCGATGTCATCGGTGCTGGCCAGGCGACCCTCCGCCTCCAGCCCGCGCTCGATCAGCTTGCGGGCGCCGTGGCCGATCATCTTGCGGGCCGAGGCCAGCGGCACCGGCCGCAGACCCTCGCGCTGCAGGATGTGGTTGAGCGCGCTGATCAGATCCGGCGCCGTGTCGACCAGGGTGCCGTCGAGATCGAAGACGATGGTGCTGGAGATGGGCATCGGTATCCGCTAGCGGCCGGCTCATGTCCTTGCAAGAGGCCCGCAATGGCTTTTTGTCCGATTTCGTGGCCGGCGAGAGCTAGGCCCCGCGTCAAAACATCGCTAGATATGCGCCGGCTTTCGGCCCCCGTCCGTGGGGGTCTAGGGGTGCGAAAGGGCGGGTTCCTTGGTCGACATGGATGCATTGAAGCGGCAGGCGGCGGCGCGTGCGCTGGAAGAGGTCGAGAGCGGCATGAAGCTCGGTCTCGGCACCGGCTCGACGGCCAAGCATTTCGTCGATCTGCTCGGGGAAAAGGTGCGCGCCGGCCTCAAGATCGTGGGCGTGCCGACCTCGGAGGCGACAAGGGCGCAGGCGCAAGCGTGCGGCGTGCCGCTGACCACGCTCGATGAGATCGACCGGCTCGACATCACCATCGACGGCGCCGACGAGATCAATCCGGCGCTCGACCTGATCAAGGGCGGCGGCGGCGCGCTGCTGCGCGAGAAGATCGTCGCCAGCGCCTCGGATCGCATGATCGTGATCGCCGACGACAGCAAATGGGTGGCGCAGCTCGGCCGCTACCCGCTGCCGGTCGAGGTGGTTCCGTTCGGCCTCGCCGCGACCCAGCGCGAGATGAGTGACGCCTTCGCCACGGCCGGCGTGTCCGGGCCGATGAGCCTGCGCAAGTCCGCAGACGGCCACGTTTTCGTCACCGATGGCGGCCACTGGATTATCGACGTCCGCCTTGGGGAGATCGTGGATCCCCCGCGCCTGGCGGGTCTTTTGAGCGCAATTCCGGGCGTGGTCGAGCATGGGCTGTTCATCGGCCTCGGCAGCACGGCGATCCTGGCAGGCGCACAGGGAATTCGCGTTATCCAGCGGCCCTGAGCGCGGCACGAGGCTGTGCTCAGGGCGGCAACTCACAGGAGAATTGGAATGAAGAGCGTGTTCAGAATCTTGCCGGCCGCCGGAATCGTGCTGGCCTTGGCCTCGGCAAGCCCGGTTGCGGCGCAGGGGCAGGCACCGGCGCTGAAGCCGGCCTCGCCCGCCTGCATGGCCGGCGCGCGCGAGATTCTGGGGATGAAGAACGCGGCTGCGATGTACGCCAATGCCGTCCCGGGCATCGTGCAGCAGACCAAGCAGGCGCTGCTGCAGTCCAATCTCAACTACCAGAAGGACCTCGACGAGGTCGCCGTCTCGGTCGCGCAGACCTATGCCGGCAAGGAGAAGGAGATCGGCGAGAAGATGGCGCAGATCTACTGCAACGAGTTCTCCGACCAGGAGATCGCCAACCTCGTCGCCTTCTACAAGTCAGCCATCGGCCAGAAGCTGCTTGCGGCGGAGCCGAAGGCGATCCAGATGAGCATGCAGGCGATGAACCTGTGGGCGGCGGAGTTTTCCGACACCGTCACCGCGCAGTTCCGCGCCGAGATGCGCAAGCGCAACAAGCCGATCTGAGGCTTGCGGCCGAAAGGCCAGGTCGGGGGAGAGATGGCTGAATTCGACGTCGACCTGTTCGTGATCGGTGGCGGCTCGGGGGGCGTACGCGCCGCCCGTATCGCCGCCGGCTATGGCGCCCGCGTGATGGTCGCTGAAGAATACCGCATGGGCGGCACCTGCGTGATCCGCGGCTGCGTGCCCAAGAAGCTGTTCGTGATCGGCTCGCATGTCCGCCAGGAGATCGCCGATGCCGCCGGCTTCGGCTGGACGATCCCGACCGCGACCTTCGACTGGCCGACGCTGATCAGGAACAAGGACAAGGAGATCGCCCGGCTCGAGGCGGCCTACACCAGCAACGTCGAGAAGTCTGGCGCCAGGATCGTCAAGACCCGCGCGGTGCTCGAGGACGCCCACACCGTGCGGCTGACGACCGGCGAGACCATCCGCGCCAAGTACATTCTCATCGCGACAGGCGGCGCGCCCAACCACGGCACGCCGATTCCCGGCATCGAGCACGTCATCTCCTCCAACGAGGCGTTTCATCTCGACGAGCTGCCGCGCCGCATCGTGATCCAGGGCGGCGGCTACATCGCACTCGAATTCGCCTGCATCTTCGCCAATTTCGGCGCCGACGTGACCGTCGTCTATCGCGGCGACAACATCCTGCGCGGTTTCGACGAAGACGTTCGCCGCCACGTCCGCTCCGAGATGGAGAAGGAAGGCATCACCATCCTGACCGGCTGCACGGTGACGAGCGTCGACAAGCACGGCCAGGACTACACCACGCATCTGTCGAACGGCTCCAGCATCGCCTCCGACAAGGTGATGTTCGCGATCGGCCGCCATCCTGCCGTGGCCAATCTCGGCCTGGAGAAGGCCGGCGTCGCCATCAATCCGAGGAACGGCGGCATTGCGGTGGATGCGTTCTCGCAGAGCTCGGTGCCGAGCATCTACGCGATCGGCGACGTCACCCATCGCTTCAACCTGACGCCGGTCGCGATCCGCGAGGGCCACGCCTTCGCCGACACCGTGTTTGGCGGCAAGACCGTTCGCGTCGATCACGCGGACATTCCGACGGCCGTGTTCTGCCAGCCTGAAGTGGGCACCGTCGGTCTCACCGAGACGCAGGCGCGCGAGCTGTACGACCGCGTCGACATCTACAAGACGAACTTCCGCCCGATCAAGGCGACGATGTCCGGCCGCGACACCCGCGTGCTGATGAAGCTCGTCGTCGATGGCGCGACCGACCGCGTGCTCGGCTGCCACATCGTCGGCGACATGGCCGCCGAAATCACCCAGGCCGTGGCGATTGCCATCAAGATGAAGGCGACCAAGGCCGATTTCGACGCCACTATCGCGTTGCATCCCTCCGCCGCGGAGGAGCTGGTGACGATGCGCACGGTGACCGAGCGCCACGTGCGGCAGGCGGCGGAGTAGGCCGCCAACTGCTTTTGGGGCTCGCGCGGCCGGCGTCCGTAGCGACTGCGGTGGGCCGGTGCTCATGGTCTGACGACGGTCCACACCGTGGCCGATCGGGCTTGCTGCCGTTGGAACCGCTCAGCGGTTGGAGAGCGACCAGCATGTCCCAAGATGATTGCCTTGCGACCTATCCGCCGCTGAACACCCTGAAGCCCGTTGCCGAGAACATCTGGATCGTCGACGGGCCCGTGATCCGCTTCGGCATTCCCGGGCTGAAATTTCCGTTTCCCACCCGCATGACCGTGGTGCGATGCGCCTCCGGAGATCTGTTCATCCACTCGCCCACGCCGTTGACGCCGGCACTGCGGGCCGAGATCGACCGGGAAGGCCGCGTCCGCGACATCATCGGTCCGAATCGCATCCACTATTGGTGGATCCCCGACTGGCAGGCGGCCTTTCCCGACGCGGCGATCTATCTGGCGCCGGGCATTCGCGCGAAGGCGAAGGGCCGCATCGAATTCGAGGGCAGGCCGCTGGATCGCAGCGGTGGCTATCCCTGGGATGATGAGATCGCGACCTTGCCCGTCGTCGGCAGCTATATGACGGAGGTCGTGTTCTTCCATCGCCCTTCGCGCACGCTGATCCTGACCGATCTGATGGAGAATTTCGAGCCGGCCAAGATCGGCGCCGGCTTGGCGCGCTACCTGAGTTGGATCGGGGGCGTCGGTCCGCCGCATGGCGGCCTGCCGCGCGATCTCCGGCTGACATTTACCTGGCGGCACCGACCCGAGTTGCGGGCCGCGGTCGAGACCATGCTTGGGTGGCACCCCGAGCGGATCGTGATCGCCCATGGCGCCTGGCACCGGACGAACGGCACCGAGATCCTGCGCGAGGCATTCTGCTGGTTGCTGCGGCCTTGAACCGGCGGCAGGGCCTCACGAGACCGGCCTTCGTGATGCCGTGCGTTTCTCTCTCCGCGACGGACGTATAGGCTCGTGCGATTGAGGTTGGCGCCAGGCATCTCTCGGCCGCGGAGGAGCTGTGACGATGCGCACGGTGACCGAGCGCCACGTGCGGCAGGCGGCGGAGTAGGTGGACGACCGCGACGCGCGGCCGGGTCAGGGGCCGGCTCGCCGGTAAAGCGCAAGGGCGCCGGCAAGGCTCAGCAGCGCGCCGCCGCAGATGCGATCGAGCCAGAGGGCACCGGAGCGCTTGAGGAAACGCATCGCTTGCGAGCCCGCGCTCGCGTAGGCGAGCATGATCAGGACATCGAGCATCGCGAAGGTGAGGGCCAGCGTGAGATATTGCGGCAGCTGCGGCGCGGACGGCACCACGAACTGCGGCAGGAATGCCGAGAAGAACAGATAGCCCTTTGGATTGGTGATCGCGACGAGGAAGCTTTTCAGAAACAGCGCGTGCGGCTGTCGTGACCCGTCCTTGCCGTCTGCGGACGCCGCAAGGTCGATCGACCCGCTGGACCGCAGCAGCATGAGCCCGAGATAGGCGAGGTAGGCCACGCCGATCCACTTCACGACCGAGAACCAGAATTCGGAAGCGGCCAGCAGCGCGCCCAGGCCGACCGCGACGGCGCCGATGAGGATGAAGTCCGAAGCCACCGCGCCGGCGATGCCGGCCCAGGCGCGGCGTACACCGACACGCGAGCCGTTGGTGAGGGCCAGCAGCACCGTCGGACCGGGAGTCGCGATCCCGATGAAGGCGACGATGGCGAAGCTGAAGAGCGTAAGAGCGTTCACGTCAGAATGGCCTCGTTGGCGGAAGACGCGCCAGTAGGGGGCGGTTCGGCCGCGAACGCAAGACGTTCCTTGGAGGCGGCCAGCGATCGTCTTCGCTGACGCACGCTCGACCTGCCGGATCGCCAAGAGGCTTGACTCCCTCCCGGAAAACGCCGCTGGGCGCGATTGCCCGTTCAGCGCTCCACCCGCGAGGCGGTCAACTTCGTCGCGACGTAGGGCAGCGCGAACAGATACAGCCCCGTGCCGAGCAGCACGATGAGCGGAATCAGCGCCAGCAGGCCGACCCACAGCGGGGCTTGCGTCTGCGTCATCGCGGCGATGTTGACGATGACGGCGACCGTGAAGGCGATCGATACCCAGCGATGGACCTGCCGGACGGTGTTGTTCCAGTTCAAGTGCTTCTCCCCTGATGACGTCGTGATGCGCACGCCTCAGCCGAGGCGCGCGACGCTCTGTTCGAGCGCATCGAAGAATTTCGGCCAGCCATAGCGTGCGCCCTGATAGGCGCGGGTCTGGTCGGCTGCGAAGCCCGTCTGCTCCATGCGCAGGTGCGTGCCCAAGGCGGTCGGCGTCAGCGTCCAGGTCACGACGCTGTCGAGGCCAGCCGCCGCCCAGGTGTAGGACAACGTCTTGTGCGGCTCGATGGTCACGACCTGGCAGTCGACGACGCCCCAGTCGGCCTTCAGCTTGAAGCGATGATCGATCGCCGGCGCGAAATCATTCGTCATCAGCCACTCTGCGATCAGATGCGGCTGCGTCAGCGCGCGCCAGAGTTTTTCGGGCGGATGCGCGAATTCGCGCTCGACGACGACGGTGCGGGTTTCTGGCGCAGGTGAGCTCATTGATCCATCCTGTTGAGCAGAGTGTCGAGTTCGTCGAACCGGCTCTCCCAGAACGCAGCCATCCGGCTGGTCCAGTCGAGCAGGGGCGCCAGCGCCTTCGGCTGCGCACGGTAATGCGTCTGGCGGCCTTCGTGACGCTCCCGCACGAGGCCCGCCTGCTTGAGCAGGCCGAGATGCTTCGACACCGCCGGCTGCGACACGCCGGCCTTGGCCGTCAGCGCCCCGACGGTCTGCTCGCCATGCCGGCACAGGCCTTCGAAGATGGCGCGCCGCGTCGGGTCGGCAAGCGTGCGGAACAGCATGTCGGGAGAGCGCGGCATTCAATCCATAACTCGTTGGTTATGGATATTCCCATAACCGTTCGGTTATGGATATGTCAAGCGCAGGCTTTGTCGGGGGGAGATTGATGATGTGATCCGGACGGCGTGGCCGCCCGGATCACTGCTCCTGCTCGATGCGATCAGGGCGTCAGCGTCCACAGCTGCGATCCCACCGCCGTGGCGGCGGTGGTCAGCAGCTGGTTGCCGACCGAGGTGCCGTTCTGGCTGACGACCTCGATGGCATAGCTGCGCAGCGCGATCGTGCCGGTCGCAGCATCATAGCGGAAGCGCTGGTTGTTGTTGCCGGTGCAGGTCCAGATGATCAGTTGTGCACCATCGCCATAGGTGCCGTTGTTGTCCAGGCAGTAGTGCGGATCCTGCATGCTGCGGATCATGCCGCTGGCGTCGTCGTAGCTCCAGGTCTGGTTGGCGGCGCCGGTGCAGTACCACTGGATCACGGCCGTGCCGTCGGCCATCGCGCCGCCATTGACGTCCATGCACAGCGCGGACGTGCGGTTGACGATGCGGACCGGCTGGCGCGATGGTGGCGCGGCGCTGGAGACCGGCGCGTAGACGACGCCGAGCTTGTCGATCCCGTCACCGGACCGGCCATGGAAGCCGGTGATCTGCCAGCCGCTCGGCGCGGCGTAGCTGGTGCAGGTCGCGGTGGTCGTGCCGCCCGCCAGCGTGCGGCCCGTGCTGGTGGTGAACGCAATCCGGAAGATGCGCGTATGGCCCTGGTACTGATCGCTGCACAGACCGACCGAGGTGAGATATTCGCCGCTGCCGAGCGTCAGGCTCTGCGCCGTGCCGCCGGTGCCGCCATGGCTGTAGACATAGCCGTTGGAGAGCGTCAGTTCGACCTGGTCGACCCGGCTTCCGGTGCGGATGGTCAGCTTGCTGACCGCGGGATCGGCGGGCAGCGCCGATGAATCATTGTAGCTCGTGCCATGCGGGCCGCCGAACTGATCGCTCAGCCTGCGGTTCGCGGCCGTCGAGAAGCTCCACTTCACCTCGATCGGGTGATGGTCGGAGAGCTGCGCGCCGCTCGAATCGAGCGCGTCCTGCCGGTCGACATAGGACGTGGCCTGCAGGTTGAGGACGCCGTTGTTGCGCCACAGCACCTTGTCGACGATCTCGCAATCCGGCCGTGCCGTCTGGGGATCGCCGCAGACCAATGCAGCGCCGATCGGAGGCACGCTGCCGCCGCGCATCGTCTCGATCCAGGCATCGCTGAAGCCGTGATGCAGGAATTCCCACATGTTCTGGCCGGCCCGCGTGTAGCGCGTGTTGGTGTCGCCCATCACCATGACGGCATTGCCGGCGGAATTCGCCTCGATGTAGCTCAGGATCTGCACCACGTCGGACTCGCTATAGGCGAGATCGGTGGAGGACGTGCCGGACTGGGCGTGCAGGTTGTAGAAGTCGAGATAGACGCCCTCGGCGAGGCGGGTGCGGACCAGGGAGAATCCCTTCGGCGTCAGCGCGTCGGAATCGGCCCGCTTGGTCCAGGTGACGCGATCGAGATCGTCGAACGCGTAGGTGCTGAGCGTGTTCATGCCGTCGCCGATTCCGGCCGTGCCCGAGGTCGGCGTGCGATACGGATGGTTGTCGCAGGTGTCATAGAGCGCGGCGTGCCAGAGAAAATCCTCCTGCACGTTGACGATGCCGAACTGGCGCAGGTAGCAGCTGATCACGCGCGAATGTGCGTCGCTGCCGCCGTTATAGGCGGTCGGCGTTTCCGCCACGTTGTAGGTCAGCGTGCTGAACGTTCCGTCGGCTGCGTGTAGCTCGCTGCCGAGCAGACTGGCGCATCCAAGCGCGATTGCGCCCGCCCATAGGCGAAGTGTCATTGGTCGAATCCCCTCGATGATGCCGGATAACGGGGCGCGCGATATCATCTGTCGCGTGTCGGCCTGATGACGGATCGATGCATGTTCTCTGCGCGGCGTGTCGGAACAGCGGGTGCAAGCTGGAGTTGCTGCGCTTCCGCACGGCCCTTTCGCCTGCGCTCTCCGATCGTCGGCGGCCATAGTGGCGGTTCGGGATGACGAGCGGAGAAAGGCCGACCAACCCCGCTTCTTCCGGCTCGCTGGGCGTCCTTGTCTTCCGTGAGATCAACGACGCGCTGTTCAGGAAGATCATCCTGAGCATTCTGCTGGCGTCAGGGCTGCTGCTGGCCGTCTGACGGGAGGGACGTCGTTGCTTGCTGAGCATTGCGGGTGATGGCCGATCACTCCACCCATCCCGTCGCGATGGCGTTGGCCCAGTCCGGCCGGCCGCCGCGTCGGGCAAGGGCGGCCATCGCTGTGCCGTCATAAGGCACGTAGCGAAACGTCAATGACCAGCATCCATCTCGGCGCTCTGCGATCGCATAGCAGGCGTCCGGCGTGCCAGTCTGCACGTGATAGCGCTTGGGCGTGGAGATCCGATAGCCCGGCAGCCCGACGCTGCCGGGATTGACGATCAGCCGGCCATCGCCGAGCCGGACGATGCGCGGAATGTGGCTGTGCCCGCACAAAATCAGCGAGGCATCGATGCCGGCGGCCCGCGCTTCGATGCTGGCAAGATTGCTTGGACGCGGTGTGTCGCCCTCCGTGATCCCTTCGAGCCAGAACGCCGCATCGTCGTCCGGGGCGGCGTGACACAGGAACACCTCATCGCGATACAGCAACGTCGCCGGCTGTGCCGCCAGCCACGCGACTTGCTCCTGCCGGAGCGCACGTACGTCCCCGCGGGACAAATCTCCGGCACGATGCCGATCGATCATATGCCGGTCCTGATCGCCCCTGACCGACGGGAAATCGCGTGCCATCAGCATCTCGGCCGTCTGTATCGGCGCGAGCGGGCCGCTGAGATGGTCGCCGAGATTGACGACGTCATCAATGCCAAGCGAAGCGATGTCGGCCAGCACGGCCGCCAGCGCGTCGCAATTTCCGTGGATGTCGGCGATGGCCGCAAACCGCATGAGAGCCTCCGTTCAGGGAACGGCGGGCAGGGCGTTGCCATGCAATGAACCGTTCGCTTTAGCTGCACTTTGAGACGCGCCCGCAAGCTGATGGTCAAATCGGCGCTTGGCACGATCAGTAGCACGCTGCGGATGAGGACGACAATCAGTGGGCCGAGGCCGGATGTCGCTACGCTCGCGGTTCTGTCGACGGCAAAAGCGGTCGTTCCGACGAAGATTCCTCTTTACGAATATCAGAAATCGTGCTCTATTGCGCGCATCCCGCCTCACTCGGAGGGGCGTTGCGCGCGATCGTCACGACACGCGGGGCGGGGAGCGATGGCTGCGAGGAAGCCGCAGCGTGTCCTGACGGATGCGCGGACGAACGGCTTGGCGCGGACGTGAAGTCGCAGCGTGCTGGCACCCCGATGCTGGTGTCCCACGCAAGGCGCGTAAGCGCGTTGCGTGCATGGTGGCCAACAAGCCCGGCGCACCAGGCAGACTGCGTATAAACGTTAAGACTGTCGCGCAGGGAATGCCGGTTGATCGGCTGCACCTGTGGTACCTGCCGCCTGCACTTTCTTCCGCAGGCGGGCCATGGGTGAGGCCTTCACCCGGCATTCCCTGCGCCCTCCGACTTGATGAGGGTGAACGACATCAGCACAGCTCGGGCAGCACCTGCCGCGGGAGCGCTCGCTCATGGGCCATGACGAACCGATCGCGTCAGCTTTCGAGCAGCCACTCTGCCGCGCTGCGCCACAGCGTGTCGCGATGCGCCGCGCGGAAGAAGCCCAGGTGGCCGATCGCGGACGCGCCGACGTCCTGCGGCGCGATGCTGAGCAGTTCCGGCTTGGTGCCCGTATAGCCGGCGCACAGCAGCTCAACCGCGGGCCGCGTGGCCCAGGGATCGTCGGCGAGGCACAGCGCCCGGACGGGACTCTTGAAGTTGGCGTAGTTGGCAAGCGGAAGCGATGCGTCATCGAACAGATAGCGCGGGCTCATGATCCAGCGCACCCATTGCAGGAAGACACCCTTCGGCAGGTCCTCGCCGACGCCACTCCAGCCCGGCGTGTAACCCAGCGCATGAGTCAGCGGGACGCCAACGCCGTTGAGCATCGTCGCCACGCGCCAGCGTTCGCCCGGAGCCATGAGCTTCCAATAGCCGGCCTGCGAGGCGATGAAGAGGGCGCGCGACACCTCGGTGTTGTTGGCGAGCAGGCCGAGCGTCTGGCCGCCGAAGGAGTGGCCGACATAGCGCAGCGGCAGCGCACCGTAGCGCGCACGCATCCAACCGACCGCGCCGGTGATGTCGAGTGCGGCCCAGTCGGTCATCGAGGCCGCAAAGCCCTTCAGGGAGAGGGGACGGCTGCCGCCGATCCCGCGATAGTCGTAGGTCAGAACCGCGCAACCCTGCTGGGCAAGATGAGCAGCGAAGCCGCGATAGATCCGGCGCGGGATCGCCGCCCCGGAATTGATCAGCACGGCATGCGCGGGTGTACCGTGCGGCGCGAACAGGTTGCCCGCGAGCTCAAAGCCGTCGATGGCCGTAATGGTCAGATCCTCACTCGAAACGCCATTGGATCCCGTCTCGCCCACGCCTCGTCCTCCCATCACGCGCCGAGCCGCAGCAAAGTCAAATTCGGCTTGCGGTGCAAGCCCTTGTGTCTGCGCCTTAAATTCCAAGTGGCGGCGCGGAGGCAGGCTGTGTATAAGGCGCGCGCCGCAGCAGGGGATGAACGCGCGGTATTCGCAAGGGAGTTGAAGCCATGACCGAGCGCTGGAGCCCGGAGAGCTGGCGTTCCAAGCCGGTGCAGCAGGTGCCTGACTATCCCGACCAGAAGGCGCTGGCCGAGGTCGAGGCGCAGCTTGCGACCTTCCCGCCGCTGGTGTTCGCCGGCGAGGCGCGCAACCTGAAGAAGGCGCTGGCGCGGGTTTCGGCCGGCCAGGCCTTCCTGCTGCAGGGCGGCGACTGCGCCGAGAGCTTCGCCGAGCACGGCGCCAACAACATCCGCGACTTCTTCCGCGTGCTGCTGCAGATGGCCGTGGTCATGACCTATGCCGGCGCGGTGCCGGTGGTGAAGGTCGGCCGCATCGCCGGCCAGTTCGCCAAGCCGCGCTCGTCGCCGACCGAGAAGATCAATGGCGTCGAGCTGCCGAGCTATCGCGGCGACATCGTCAACGACACCGCGTTCACGCCCGAGGCGCGCATTCCCGATCCGCGCCGCCAGCTCGACGCCTACCGGCAGTCGGCGGCGACCTTGAACCTGCTGCGCGCGTTCGCCACCGGCGGCTTCGCCAATCTCGGCAGCGTGCATCAATGGATGCTCGGCTTCGTCAAGGATAGCCCGCAGTCGCGCCGTTACAAGGAGCTCGCCGACCGCATCTCCGAGGCGCTCAACTTCATGCGCGCCTGCGGCCTCGACCTCGAGAGCCATCCGGAGCTGCGTGCCACCGACTTCTACACCAGCCACGAGGCGCTGCTTCTCGGCTATGAGCAGGCCTTCACCCGCGTCGATTCCACCACCGGCGACTGGTACGCGACCTCGGGCCATTTCATCTGGATCGGCGACCGCACCCGGCAGCTCGATCACGGCCATGTCGAGTATTTCCGCGGCATCAAGAACCCGATCGGCCTGAAATGCGGCCCGTCGCTGAAGCCGGACGAGCTGCTGAAGCTGATCGACATCCTCAATCCCGACAACGAGCCGGGTCGGCTGACCCTGATCAACCGCTTCGGCGCCGACAAGGTCGGCGATCATCTGCCGGGACTGATCCGCGCGGTGCAGCGGGAAGGGCGCAAGGTGGTGTGGTCGTGCGATCCGATGCACGGCAACACCATCACCTCGACCTCGGGCTACAAGACGCGGCCGTTCGATCGCATTGTATCCGAGGTGCGGGCGTTCTTCGCGGTGCATGCCGCGGAGGGCACCCATGCCGGCGGCATCCATCTCGAGATGACCGGCAAGGACGTCACCGAATGCATCGGCGGCGCGCGGGCGATCACCGACGAGGATCTCAACGACCGCTATCACACGGTGTGCGATCCCCGGCTGAACGCCGAGCAGTCGATCGACATGGCGTTCCTGATCGCCGAGCTGCTGAAGCAGCAGCGCGGCGGCAAGTCCGCACCGATGCCGGCCGTCGCGGGCTTCTGATGCTGCGTCTGTGGCGCGCGACGGTCAACTCGCGCAACGGCCTGGCCTTCGCGCTCCGCTCCGAGCAGGCGGTGCGCGAGGAGGTGGTCGCGTTCCTGCTGGCGCTGCCGCTGGCCTATGTCGTCGGCGCGACGCCGATGCGCAGCGTCGAGCTGGTCTGCGCGGTGGTGCTGGTGCTGGTCGTCGAGCTGCTCAACACCGCGATCGAGAAGCTCGCGGACCGGCTCACCACGGAGCATGATCTGCAGATCGGCCGGGTCAAGGACCTCGGCTCGGCCGCGGTCGGCGTCGCGCTGCTGATGTCCGGCAGCTTCTGGCTGTTCGCGATCGCCGAGCGGCTTGGGCTGCTGTGAACGGGTTGAGCGATGGCCGCTGACATCTTCAGGATCACGCTGGCCCAGCTCAACCCGACGGTCGGCGACATCGCCGGCAACGTCGCCAGGGCGCGCGCGAAGGCTTCGGCCGACGGCGCCGATCTCGTGGTGCTGCCGGAGTTGTTCATTGCGGGCGATCCGCCGCAGGACCTCGTCCTGCAGCCGGCATTTCAGGCCGCGTGCCAGGCCGCGATCGAGGCTCTCGCGCGCGAGACCGGTGATGGCGGGCCGGCGGTGCTGATCGGTACGCCCTGGATCGAGGACGGCAAGCTCTACAACGCCTGCGCGCTGCTCGACGCCGGCCGCATCGCCGCGACGCGCTTCAAGGCCAACCTGCCCGATGGTGATCAGAAGCGCCTGTTCACGCGCGGCCCGGCTGCCGGCCCGCTCAGCGTGCGGGGCGTCCGCATCGGCGTCGCGATCGGCGACGACATCTCGCTCGAAGAATCCTCGAACTACGAAAACGTCATCGAGACGCTGGCAGAAACCGGGGCCGAGCTCATCGTCGTGCCGAGCCGCTCATGCTACCTGCGCGGCGGCGGCGACCGGCGCCTGTCGGCCGCCGTGGCCCGCGTCACCGAAAGCGATCTGCCGCTCGTCTGGCTCAATCAGGTCGGCGGTCAGGATGGCGAGGTGTGCGACGGAGCGTCCTTCGCGCTGAACGCCGATCTCTCGGTGGCGGCACAGCTCCCCGGTTTCGTCGCTGAAATCACGACCTTGGCATGGAGCAGGGGAGACGATGGCTGGCAGTGCCGGGGACCGGTCACCACGCTGAGCGAGGGCGACGAGGCGGACTACGCGGCCCGCGTGCTCGGCCTGCGCGACCATGTCGAGAAGCACGGCTTCACCGGCATCGTGCTCGGCCTGACCGGAGGCATCGAATCCGCGCTGTCATTGGCGATGGCCGTCGATGCGCTGGGAGCTGCGAGGGTTCGCGGCGTGGTGCTGTCCGGGCCCGACATGCCGCAGGAGGCGCGGGCTATTGCAATCGCGGCGCGGCTCGGCGTCACCGCCGAGGTGTTGCCGATCACGGCGGCAGTGGCAGGCTTCGAAACGGTTCTGCCCGGTCCGCTGGCGGGCGGGGCCCGTCACGATCTCCTGGCGCGCGTGCGCGGCACGCTGCTGCTGGCGTTGGCGAGTCTTTCTGGTGCGCTTGCCGTCGCTACAGGCGAGGAGTCGGATCGGAATGGCTGTGAGATCGGTGACGCGACCGGCGGTGTCACTCTATTCGACGATATGTCCCAGGCCGAGATCGTTCGTCTCGCAGCGCTTCGCAATCGTTGGAAGCCTGCGAACGCGCTGGGACCGTCGGGCGAAGTCATATCGCCCGGTCTCGCTGGCCGCGCGTTCTCAGATGCGTTCGAAGGATGACCCGATGACCCGGCGATCTCGCTCAGCGCGCCGGGATGAAGGTCGGTCCGACCGTGCGGATCTGCTTGTCGCCACCGGCGCCTGTGGTGTCCGCGGTCGCGGGCGCTGCGGCCTCGGCCGGCGCGGCACCCTTCCGGGCGGCGTTCGCCGGCGGCTTACCGGTCTGGCGCTGCTGCATCCGCTTGGCGCTCTCCTCGGTGACGATGATGTCGCCCTGCTGCTCGGCTGCGGCCTTGTCATCGATCGATTTCAGCGCGTCAGCCCAGGTCTGTCCCGCGGCCTTGCAGGAACAGCTCGGGTTGAACTCGGTGCGATACTTGAAGGCGTTCGGCAGCGCGGTGTAGGGCTGGCCGTTGACCGAGACCGCCTGGTTCATGTCCTCGCCGGGATTGCGATAGGTGAACAGCGTCGCGTCGGCGGCGGGGCATTGCGCCTTGCAGGCGCGCTCGTCGTCGGCGAAGCGGCCGGGAACGGTGGCGAACGAGATCGGGAAATAGGCGCCGTCGCAGCTACGCACGCACACGGTCCGGTAGGTGCCCTGCGGCGCCGCGAGATCGGCGCTCGGCGGGGGCAGCGATGCGGCCGGATTGCTGTCGGCGCCGCCGCCGAACAGGCTGGTCAGGAAGTTGCCGCCGCCGCCGCGATTGGCGTTGGCATATTGCTGGTACTGCGGGCCGCAATTGTTCTGGCCGAGCGCTGCCAGCACCGAGCGGCGCTGATTGTCGCGCTCACCACCAAACCCGCCGCCGCGCAGCCGCTCCAGGCTGTTGGTGATCTGGTCGAGATTGGTTCGCATCTGCTGGATCTGGTTGTTGACCGGAGCGCATTCCGCGGAACGGCCATTGAACAGCGAGAAGAAGCCGGTGCTGTCGCAGCCCATGCGCTTGGCCTGCATGCTGACGCGGTCGAGCTCGCCCTGCTGCTTGGCGGCCGCGTCCTGATAACGCCGGATCTGGTCCTCACGCGCGGGATCGCCGCCACCGCCGCGATCGATCGAGGCGAGCTGCGCTTCCAGACGCGGGCAGATCGGATTGACGCCGGCCTGCGGCCCGGGCTGGCCCGGCGGCATCTGCGCATAGGACTCGGAGCTGGATTGCGCCAGGGCGTGCGAGCCGGTCAGGGTCAATCCGAGCAGCGCAGAGACGGCCAACAGGCGCGGAGACAAGGATGCGATCAAGATGCGGTATTCCGGTCCATGGGTGCAGCCGCGGGACTAGCACAGAATTCGGAAAAATCGCGGCAGCGGCGGGCATCCCATAGCCGCTTTGTCGGGCATCGTCACGTCGTTTCCGGGGCGCCGGGGTGGCGGGAACAGCCGTTCCCGGCCATCTCAGCGCTGGCAGGTGATCGCGACGAAGTCGCTGCAGCCGCCGTGGGCGCAGTTTGCGCCAGCTTTCGGCACCGATCCGGTGATTTCATCGGGGTCGACGCGGCGATAGGAGGAGGCCTGTGCAAAATCCCGTGATTGGCAGTACGACCGCGCGGCCGAGGCGCCGCATCGGTCGCCCTTGGCGAGGCACTGGTCGACGCCGTAGCCGTCGGCTTCGTTGGCGATGATGAAGATGCGGCTCTCCGCCGTGGCGGTGGTCGCGGCGGCGAGGAGAACACAGCAGGCGAGCAGCGCCGAGGAGATTCGCATGGTGCACCGGTGGGTGTAGGAGACAACTCATGGTTAGGCCCAAAAGGTTAAAAATGATTAACCATGAGGCGGGGCGCGAGCATTTGGGCAGTGAAAACGGCCGTTTTGCGGCTCTTGACGGAGACAGCCGGCTGCAGCATGGTGAGTTTCATGAACGGTTTCCTCGCCATCTGCTGCATTTGCCGCGAGATTACGCGCTAGCGATTCGCTGGCTGAGGCCGTCTTTTCTCAACAGAGATGATCAGGACGCCCGGCCGGCAGGTCGGGAGCGTGATTCGTGCCGTGGCGGCCCGCTCGCGGGCGGTCGTTCGGCGTAGGACACCCGTTGCGCCTCGTCATGGACTGTCGGTCCGGCGGGGCGGTGAGCACAAGGCATTCGGGGACGGACCATGGACTTGCGTTTGTACGACACCGCGTCGCGGGAGAAGCGCTCCTTCGTGCCGCTCGATCCGAACAATGTCCGCATGTATGTCTGCGGACCGACGGTCTACGACTTCGCCCATATCGGCAATGCGCGGCCCGTGATCGTCTTCGACGTGCTGTTCCGGCTGCTGCGGCATCTCTATGGCAAGGATCACGTCACCTACGTCCGCAACATCACGGATGTCGACGACAAGATCAACGCCCGCGCCGCGCGCGACTTTCCAGGGCTGCCGCTGAACGAGGCGATTCGCAAGGTCACGGAGGTGACGGCCAATCAGTTCCACAGCGACGCGGCTGCGCTCGGCAGTCTCCGACCCACCTTCGAGCCGCGGGCCACCGATTTCGTGCTGCCGCGCCGCGATGGCAAGGCGGACATGGTGACCCTGATCAAGCAGCTGATCGCGCGTGGCCACGCCTATGAGGCGGGCGGCGAGGTGCTGTTCGACACCCGGTCGATGCCGGACTACGGCGCGCTGTCGGGCCGCAGGCTCGACGAGCAACTCGCCGGCGCGCGCGTGGCCGTCGATGCGCACAAGAAGAATCCTGCCGACTTCGTGCTGTGGAAGCAATCGTCGGAGGACGAGCCGGGCTGGGACAGCCCGTGGGGCCGCGGACGGCCGGGCTGGCACATCGAGTGCTCGGCGATGAGCGCGGCCTTTCTCGGTGAGGTCTTCGACATCCATGGCGGCGGGCTCGACCTGATCTTCCCGCATCATGAGAACGAGATCGCGCAGTCGCGTTGCGCGCACGGCACGTCCGTGATGGCGAACTACTGGCTGCACAATGAGTTCGTCCAGGTCGAGGGCGCGAAGATGTCGAAGAGCCTCGGCAACTTCGTCACCATCCGAGACCTGCTGGCGGACTGGCCCGGAGAGGTGTTGCGCCTCAACATGCTCAAGATGCATTATCGCTCGCCGGCGGATTGGACGGTCAAGGGCCTGGAGGAGAGTGCCAAGACGCTCGACGACTGGTATCGCGTCGCGGCCGATGCGCCGGGCGAGCAGCCGGAGCCTGAGATCATCGCCGCCCTCGTCGACGACCTCAACACGCCGCTGATGATCGCAGAGCTGCACGCGTTGCGGAGCCGTGCGGCGTCCGGCGGCGAGACGGATCGCGCTGCCTTTGCAGGCTCGCTTCGTTTTGCGGGCTTCCTGTCAGAAACCGTCGCGCAATGGGAGGCGCGAAAGCAGCAGGCCAAAGGCGTCGACGCCGCCAAGGTCGAAAGCCTGATCGCCGAGCGCACCGCGGCTCGCGCGCGCAAGGACTTCAAGGAGTCCGATCGCCTCCGCGACGAGCTCGCGGCGATGGGTGTCGTGTTGAAGGATGGCAAGGGCGCCGACGGCAAGCCGGTGACGACCTGGGAGATCGCGCGATGAGCAAGCCCGACACGCCGTTTCCGCGGCACTGGCTGTACTACATCCTGCTCAAGCTGGTGCTGATCGCGGGCGCGGTGGCGCTGGTCACGAAACTCTACGGCATGTGGTGACGCATGGGACAGGCTCTTCCGAGGCCCGCGCTGCGGCCGTTTCTTCCCGCTGATGCGCCGGTGCTGGCCGCGATCTTCGTCGCCAGCATCCAGGAATTGACCGGTGACGATTACAGCGAGGAGCAGCAGGAGGCCTGGGCGTCCGCTGCTGAGGATGAGACGGGTTTCGGCAAGAGGTTGGCGTCCGAGCTCACCTTGATTGCGACCCTGCAGGGCTCACCGGTCGGCTTCGCCGCGCTGAAGGGAAACGATCACATCGACATGCTCTATGTCCATCCGAACGCGGCGGGGCAGGGCGTCGGGGCCCTGCTATGCGACGCGCTGGAAAAGCTGGCGGGCGCGCGCGGCACGACCGGTCTGTCGGTCGACGCCAGCGACACGGCGGTCGAATTCTTCCGCAAGCGCGGCTACGTCGCGCAGCAGCGCAACAGCGTCTCCATCAACGGCGAGTGGCTCGCCAACACGACGATGAAGAAGACGCTCGGCTCCGGGGGAGCACAGGCATGAGCACGGCAGGCACAAGCAGGGAACGACTTTATCTGTTCGACACCACCCTGCGCGATGGCGCGCAGACCAACGGTGTCGATTTCACGCTGGCCGACAAGCAGGCGATCGCGCGCTTGCTCGACGATCTCGGCATCGACTATGTCGAGGGCGGCTATCCCGGCGCCAATCCGCTCGACACGGAGTTCTTCGCCGCCAAGCCCAAGCTCGGCCACGCCCGCTTCACCGCCTTCGGGATGACGCGCCGGGCGGGACGCTCGGTGTCCAACGATCCGGGCGTAGCGGCGTTGCTGGAGGCCAAGGCAGACGCGATCTGCTTCGTCGCGAAGTCATCCGCCTATCAGGTGCGCGTCGCGCTGGAGACTACCAACGAAGAGAATCTCGCCTCGATCCGCGACAGCGTGACGGCCGCGAAGGCTGCGGGGCGCGAGGTGATGCTCGACTGCGAGCATTTCTTCGACGGCTACAAGGAGAATGCGGAGTTCGCGCTGGCCTGCGCCCGCGCGGCCTATGAGGCCGGCGCGCGCTGGGTCGTGTTGTGCGACACCAATGGCGGCACCATGCCGCACGAGATCGAGGCGATCGTCGGCGAGGTCGTCAAGCACGTGCCGGGCGATCACCTCGGCATCCACGCCCACAACGACACCGAACAGGCGGTGGCGAATTCGCTTGCCGCGGTGCGCGCCGGCGTGCGCCAGATCCAGGGCACGCTGAACGGGCTCGGCGAGCGCTGCGGCAACGCCAATCTGTGCTCGCTGATCCCGACCTTGAAGCTGAAGACGGAGTTCTCGGATCGCTTCGAGATTGGCGTCTCCGACCACCAACTCGCCGGGCTGATGAAGGTCTCGCGGACGCTCGACGACATGCTGAACCGCGCGCCGAACCGCCACGCGCCCTATGTGGGCGAGAGCGCCTTCGTGACCAAGACCGGCATTCATGCCTCGGCCGTGCTCAAGGATCCACAAACCTATGAGCACATTCTGCCCGAGAGCGTCGGCAATCGTCGCAAGGTGCTGGTATCGGACCAGGCGGGCCGTTCCAACGTGATCGCGGCGCTGGAGCGTGGTGGCATTCCCTTCACCAAGAGCGATCCGAAGCTGACGCGGCTGGTCGAGGAGCTGAAGGAGCGCGAGGCCGCGGGCTATGCCTACGAGTCCGCCAACGCCTCGTTCGAGCTGTTGGCGCGGCGCACGCTGGGCTCGGTGCCCGAGTACTTCCGGGTCGAGCAGTTCGACGTCAATGTCGAGCAGCGCTACAACGCGCTCGGCGAGCGCGTCACGGTGGCGCTGGCCGTGGTCAAGGTCGACGTCGCTGGCGAGCGGCTGATCTCGGCGGCCGAGGGCAACGGTCCGGTCAATGCGCTCGACGTCGCGCTGCGCAAGGATCTCGGCAAGTACCAGGGCTATATCGATGGTCTGAAGCTGATCGACTATCGCGTCCGCATCCTCAATGGCGGCACCGAGGCGGTCACGCGCGTGCTGATCGAGAGCGAGGACGAAAAGGGCGAGCGCTGGACCACGGTCGGCGTGTCGCCGAACATCATCGATGCCTCGTTCCAGGCGCTGATGGATTCGGTATTCTACAAGCTGGTGAAATCCGGCGCGCCAGGGTGAGATGGTGTATCCGTCATTGCGAGCGAAGCGAAGCAATCCAGGGCTGAATGCGCGATTCTGGATTGCTTCGTCGCTTCGCTCCTCGCAATGACGTGGAGAGGCCAGGAGCAAACGCATGATCGACCACATCTCAGTCGGCGTCAGCGATCTCGCCCGCAGCGCCCGCTTCTATGAGCTCGCGCTGGCGCCGCTCGGTTTGACGCGCCTGGTCGAACGTCCCAGCACGGTCGGCTACGGCAAGACGTATCCGGAATTCTGGATCAATCTGCGCCCCGCGATGGCGCGGGTATCGTCCGAGACCGGCTCGCATCTGTGCTTCCGTGCCAGGAGCACCGCCGAGGTCGATGCATTCCATGCGGCGGCGCTGGAGGCGGGCGGTGTTTCAGACGGCTTGCCCGGGCTGCGACCGCATGATCGCGTACGCTACTACGCCGCCTTCGTGCTCGATCCCGACGGCAACCGGATCGAAGCCGTCACATTTCCCGCGGAGTAGGGATCAGAGCCGCTTGGCGATCTCCGGTGCCATTTCGGTCTCTTCCCTGGCGATGCCGGCGGCAGCCGCGCGCAGGCGCGGCAGGATGTCCTCGACGCGCTCGGCCTTCAAGAGCTCGATCGAGAAGCCGGGGCGGATGAACTCGGTCTCGCGCATATGGGCGAGCAGCGAGAACAGCGGCTCCCAGAAGCCGTCGATGTTGGCCATCAGCACCGGCTTGGCGTGGCGTCCGAGCTGTTTCCAGGTCAACTGCTCGACCAGCTCCTCGAGCGTGCCGATGCCGCCGGGCAGCGCCACGAACGCATCGGAATGCTCGAACATCAGCCGCTTGCGCTCGTGCATGTCGGGCGTGACGATGAGATCCTTCAGCGGCATCATGACTTCCTTCTTCACAAGGAAGTCCGGAATGATGCCGGTGACGTCGCCGCCATGGTCGAGCACCGCCTTGGCAACCGCGCCCATCATGCCGATGGAGCCGCCGCCATAGACGAGCCTGACGCCGTTCTCGGCGAGCGCCTTGCCGAGCGCTTTCGCTGATTCGATGAAGCTGGGATTGGTCCCGGGGCCGGAGCCGCAATAGACACAGACGGTGCGGATTTCAGTCATTGGACGGATGTGACACTGCAGTTGAAAGGCGTCAAGACGAGGGCGGAGGGCGTGGATTCGCGGGCTTTCACGGAATGATGCGGACTGGATGGATCCATTTGCCTGGGAATGGAGTATGCAAATACTGCGCCGCGGCAACGGAATCCGCCGACGCACGGGTGCATCCGGCGCCCGGACACTCTATATGACCAGCAACGCCGGCATCACAACATGCCGAGACACTCGCTGTTCCAGAACGTTAGATGCCGCCCGATTCCTCCTCCGAACCAGCCGCCAGCCAGCCATCGTCCCTCGAGCAGGGAACGCTGGCCGGCACGCTGCGCCATTTGTGGCCCTTCATCTGGCCGAGCGATCGCGCCGACCTGAAGATGCGCGTGCTATGGTCGGTGGTGCTGCTGATTGTGGCGAAGGTCGCGACGCTGGTCCTGCCCTTCACCTTCAAATGGGCGACCGACGCGCTGACCGGCGCCAACACCGCGCCGATTGCGCCCGCCAACTGGGCGTTCTGGCTGGTGGCCTCGCCGCTCGTCATGACGGCAAGCTACGGTGGGATGCGCGTCCTGATGGCGGTGCTGACGCAGTGGCGAGATGGTATTTTTGCCCGCGTCGCCATGCATGCGGTGCGCAAGCTCGCGACCATCACCTTCGTCCACATGCACGAATTGTCGCTGCGCTTTCACCTGGAGCGCAAGACCGGCGGCCTGACCCGCGTGCTCGAGCGCGGCCGCAACGCGATCGAGACCATCGTGCGCATGGTGATCCTGCAGCTGATCCCGACCATCGTCGAGGTCTCGCTGCTGACGGCGGTGCTGCTCTGGCAGTTCGACTGGCGCTACGTGCTGGTCACGCTCACCATGGTCGCAGCCTATCTCTATTACACCTACATCGCGACCGAATGGCGCATCGAGATCCGGCGCCGCATGAACGACTCGGACACCGACGCCAACACCAAGGCGATCGACTCGCTCTTGAACTATGAGACGGTGAAATATTTCGGCGCCGAGGCGCGCGAGGCCGAGCGCTATGACCGTTCCATGGAGCGCTACGAGCGCGCCAGCGTGAAGACCTATACCTCGCTCGCAGTGCTCAACGCCGGGCAGGCCGTGATTTTCACGATCGGGCTGACGGTGGCGATGCTGATGTGCGCCCAGGGCGTGCGCCAGGGCCGCAACACGGTCGGCGACTTCGTCATGATCAACAGCATGATGATCCAGCTCTACCAGCCGCTGAACTTCATGGGCATGGTCTACCGCGAGATCAAGCAGGCGATCATCGACATCGAGAAGATGTTCGGCGTGCTCACGCGCGATGCCGAGGTGAAGGATTCACCCGGGGCGACGCCTTTGGTGGTGACCTCCGGCCATGTCCGCTTCGAGGACGTCCGCTTCGCCTATGAGCCGGAGCGGCCGATCCTGCAGGGCCTGAGCTTCGAGGTGCCGGCCGGCAAGACGGTCGCGATCGTGGGTCCGTCAGGTGCCGGCAAGTCGACCATCTCGCGGCTGCTGTTTCGCCTCTACGACGTCTCCGGCGGCTGCATCCTGATCGACGGGCAGGACATCCGTGACGTCACCCAGGTGTCGCTGCGCGCCCAGATCGGCATGGTGCCGCAGGACACCGTGCTGTTCAACGACACCATCCGCTACAACATCCGCTACGGACGCTGGGATGCCGACGACGCCGCCGTCGAGGAGGCGGCCCGCCTCGCGCAGATCGACGGTCTGATCCGGATGGCGCCGAAGGGGTACGAGACGCAGGTGGGCGAGCGCGGCCTCAAGCTCTCCGGTGGGGAGAAGCAGCGCGTTGCGATTGCCCGCACCATCCTGAAGGGGCCGCCGATCCTCGTGCTGGACGAGGCGACCTCGGCGCTGGACAGCCATACCGAGCACGAGATCCAGGAGGCGCTCGATAGCGTGTCGCGCGATCGCACCTCGCTCGTGATCGCGCACCGGCTTTCGACCATCGTGGCGGCCGACGAGATCATCGTGCTCGACCGGGGGCGAATTGCCGAGCGCGGCACCCATGCCGAGCTGCTGGGCAAAGGCGGGCTGTATGCCGGCATGTGGAACCGGCAGCGCGAGGCCGAGGAGGCGCGCGAAAAACTGGCGCAGATCGGCGACGATGCGGCGGCGCCGAACCGCAATCCGCCGGATCGGAGCGAGCCGGACGCGGTCGGGCCCGAACGGACCGGCCAGGTGGCGAGTGCCGCCGAATGATGCCGCGGACCGCCCTGATCTGAACTCAAGAATGCATTAAGGATTCATTTTGACCTTCGCCGGCCATCGACCTAGTCAAGGCGGCGGTCCGCTCTGAGGTCAGAGCGACAACACTCAACGAAGCAGGCCATGTCGATCAGCAATTCCATCCGCGCTCAGATCCCGCCGATCCACCCGGAAGGTTATCCCTTCATCGGGGGATTTGCCCTCGTCAGCCTGATCCTGTTCTGGATATTCACCCCGCTCGGCTGGATCGGCACGCTGCTCACCGTCTGGTGCGCGCTGTTCTTCCGCGACCCGATCCGGGTCACGCCGCAGCGGGAAGGGCTGGTGGTGGCGCCGGCCGACGGGCGCATCTCCATGATCACGCGCGCCCTGCCGCCGGCCGAGCTTGGCCTCGGCGACCGGCCGCTGCTGCGGGTCTCGATCTTCATGAGCGTGTTCAACGTGCATGTGAACCGCAGCCCGGTGGCCGGCCGGATCGAGAAGATCTCCTACCGTCCGGGCGCCTTCATCAACGCCGAGCTCGACAAGGCGAGCGAGGACAACGAGCGCAACTCGCTCGCGATCTCGACGCCGCATGGCCGCATCGGCGTGGTCCAGATCGCCGGCCTCGTGGCGCGCCGGATCGTGTCGTTCGTGCGCGAGGGGCAGACCATCGGGGCTGGCGAGCGCTTCGGCCTGATCCGCTTCGGCTCGCGGCTCGACGTCTATCTGCCTGACGGCACGGAAGTTCTGGTCTCGGAGGGGCAGACGGCCATTGCCGGCGAGACGATCCTGGCCGATTTCGACGTGCCCGTGCCTGGCCTGACCTTCCGGAGCCAGTGAACCGTCGTCGGCCGATGATGACTCATTAAAGGTCCTTGAGGCACCTTCCGACACAAGGTTTCGACCAACCCACACGTGGTGTGATCATGAGCTTCGATCCGAACTCTCCCGAACTGCGCCGGCGCCGTTTCCGCCCGATCCCGGTGCGGCTGCTGGTGCCGAACATGATCACCCTGTTGGCGATCTGCGCCGGCCTGACCGCAATCCGGCTGTCGACCGAGGGGCGGATGGAGCTCGCCGTCGGCGCCATCGTCTTCGCTGCCTTCCTGGACGGCATCGACGGCCGCATCGCCCGCATGATCAAGGGCCAGTCGAAGTTCGGCGCCGAGCTCGACAGCCTGGCCGATTTCGTCAATTTCGGCGTGGCGCCCGGTCTGATCCTGTATTTCTGGCAGCTCCATGAGCTGCGCGACGGCGGCTGGATCGCCGCCATGATGTACGCCATCAGCGGCGGCCTGCGGCTGGCGCGCTTCAATGCCAGCATTGACGATCCCAACAAGCCGCCCTTCGCCGCCAATTTCTTCACCGGCGTGCCGGCCCCGCTTGGCGCCATCACGGTGCTGCTGCCGGTCTATCTGGCGTTCCTGGATCTGCCGAGGCCGCCGGCGCTGGTGACGGCTTTCTACACGCTGCTGATCGCCTTCCTGATGGTGTCGCGGCTGCCGGTGTTCTCCGGCAAGACCACGCGGATGCGCGTCTCGCCCGAACTCGTGCTGCCAGTGTTCGCCTCGGTGGTGTTCTTCGTGGCGCTGCTGGTGGTCTATCCCTGGCACATCCTGTCGGCAGGATCGATCCTCTACATCCTGAGCCTTCCGTTCGGCTGGCGGCTGTATCGGCAGCAGGCGGCGCGGCACTCTGCGGTCCTTGGTGCCGCGGCTACAGCGCCGCACGCCTCTTCTTCGTCCGCGACGGCTTTTGCGCCGACCGGCGCGCCAGCGGCGGAGCAGGGGCAGCGGCCGCCGGAACGGCTGCACTGAGCGCAGGGCCCCAAGACCCAGCGCGCGCTTTGCTGGCTTCGGCGCCTCAGTTATACCGGATGGCCAAGGACGGCCGCGAATGCCGTCCGCATCATCCGGAGAAAACGCCCGTGACACGCACTGCCGCCGCGCCCCTCGCTGCTTCCGTTCTCGAGGCGCTCGCGCGCTACGATACGCCGACCATCTGCAACGCGATGGAGATCGTGGCGCCCGAACGCCGCCTGGTCGGCTACACGACCAAGCCGCTGGTGTGTCCGTTCCCCGATCTGCCGCCCATGGTCGGCTACGCGCGGACGGCGACGATCCGGTCCGTCGTCAAATCGGGATTGCCGGCGGACGAGCAGGCGAGGCGGCGCACAGACTACTACGAATATGTCGGCACCGGTCATGGTCCCCGCATCGTCGTGATCCAGGACATCGATGGTCCCGACATCGGCTACGGCGCGTTCTGGGGCGAGGTGCAGAGCAATGTCCACAAGGCGCTCGGCTGCCTCGGCGTGATCACGGATGGATCGATCCGCGACATTCCGCAATGGGCTGCCGGCTTCCAGGCTCTGGCGGGCTCGATCGGTCCGTCGCATGCGTGGGTGCATGCCGAGAGCTTCGGCGGCGAGGTCCGCGTCGCCGGGATGACCGTGCGCTCGGACGATCTGATCCACTCCGATCGCCATGGTGCGATCGTCATCCCGGCCGACATCGCGGCGAAGCTTCCCGAGGCGGCCGAGCTGTGCGCGCGCCGCGAAACGCCGATCCTGGAGATCGCGCGGTCAGCGGATTTCTCGCTCGAGAAGCTCAAGGCCGCCTTGAAGCGGTCGGCGGAGATTCATTGAGCCTCGCTTCGCTCCGGTCCCAATCAGCGAGAGCCGTACCGCTCGGCGGTGCGGCCCCGTTCGGGCCCTGCGCAGGGCCGCTCGCCGAACTGCGACGCTGCAACCGCATCCGGATGACTACGGGGTGACGGCCGAGCTTCCGCCGAAAGTATCGAACGTGGTGGCGAATGACCCGCAAACAGGCCGGGATTCGCCGAAGGTTAAGCGGCCGTCGCTCGTTGAGAAGATTTTATCCATCAAGCTTTACCTGATGGCCAGCCTGTCCCGATAGGCATGTCGCCCGAGGGCGAAGGACATGCGCAGGCTGATATCGAAATCGAGGCCGTTGTTCGGGCGGCTCGACCGGACCGTCGACAAGATGGTTCGGCTGATCGGACATTTCGGCAGCGCCGCGATCGGCCTCTCGGCGATCGCCCTGGTGTGGGCCGGCATCTTCTACACGATCTCCGAAGAGCATACGCGCACCGAGCAGTCGGCGCTGAAGAACGGCGCCAACCTGGCCCGCGCGTTCGAGGAGCAGATCATCCGCTCGATCCGCGCGGCGGATCAGACCTTGCTCTACGTCCGCGACTCCTATGCCAGGGATCCGCACAACTTCGACATGTCGCTATGGTCGAAGAACAGCCAGTTCCTGTCCGACTTCTCGTTTCAGGTCGTCGTGATCGGAAAGGACGGCATCATGCTGTCCAGCAACATCGATCCAAAGATGCGCGGCCTCGACCTGCGCGACCGCGAGCACTTCCGCGTCCATGCCGACGGCAAGGATGATCTTCTCTTCATCAGCAAGCCGATCTTCGGCCGCGTCTCCAACAAATGGTCGATCCAGCTGACCCGCCGCATCATCATGCCGGACGGTTCGTTCGGCGGCGTCGTCGTGGTCTCGCTCGATCCCGAATATCTGTCGAGCTTCTATAATTCGGTCGATCTCGGCAAGAAGGGCAATGTCACGCTCCTCGGTCTCGACGGCATCGTGCGCGCACGGGCCTCGGCCGGCCCGGGGGGCGTGGGATCCTCGCTCGCCGGCAGCCCGGTGATGAGCGCCATTCAGCACAGAAGCAGCGGCTTCTACACCTTCAAGAGTCTGATCGACGGCGTCACGCGCATCTACTCGTTCCAGCGCATCAAGGATCTGCCGCTGGTGGTCATCGTCGGTCAGGCCTCCGAGGAGATCTTCAGCGCCTTCAAGCTCAACCGCGATCGTGATCTGCTGGTCGGGGCGTTGCTGACGGTGGTCATCGGCATCATCACGATCCTGATCGCGCGCTATCAGGCGGGGCTTGCCGCCTCACGTGATGCCGCCGAGGCAGGTACGCGGGCGCGCTCCGAATTCCTGGCGATGATGAGCCATGAGATCCGCACGCCGATGAACGGCGTCATCGGCCTTGCCGATCTCTTGCTGTCGGCGGACCTCGGGCCGGAGCAGCGCAAGATCGCGACGACCTTGCGCGAGTCGGCCGACTACCTGTTACAGCTGCTCAACGACGTCCTCGATTTCTCCAAGCTCGATGCCGATCGTCTGGAGATCGAGCACATCGAGTTCGACCTGCACCGGTCGGTGACGGCGACCGCCGAACTGCTGGTGTCCCGCGCCAAGGAAAAGGGTCTGCAGCTGACCACCTCGATCGCGCCGGAAGTGCCAAGCTACGTGGTCGGCGATCCCGCGCGATTGCGCCAGGTGCTGTTCAACCTGGTCGGCAATGCGCTCAAATTCACCGAATCGGGCGGCGTCCATGTCGATGTGCGTGCCGAGAACCTTGCCGGGCCGAACCTGACGCTGGTGTTCTCGGTCGCCGATACCGGCGTCGGCATTCCCGCAGACGCCGTCAGCCGGCTGTTCAAGCAGTTCTCGCAGGTCGACAATTCCATCTCGCGCCGCTTCGGCGGCACCGGTCTGGGGCTCGCGATCTGCAAGCGCCTCGTCACCTGCATGGGCGGCGACATCAAGGTGCAGAGCAAGGTGGGCGTGGGCAGCACCTTCACCTTCTCGATCCAGGTCCAGCCGCCGCCGGACGTCGAGCAGGTGAGCGCGCCCGAAGCGACCATCGCGCCGGTCGGCGAGGCGATCGCCGAGGAACGTCCGGCCAGCGTCGAGCCGCTGAAGATTCTCGTTGCCGAGGACAATCTGACCAATCAGTTCGTCGTCAAGAAGCTCCTGGACAAGCTCGGTCACCGCTACGACATCGTCGAGAACGGTACCCAGGCGATCGCGGCCGTGCAGAGGCAGAGCTACGATCTCGTGCTGATGGACATGATGATGCCCGAGATGGACGGGCTCACGGCGACGCGGATGATCCGCTCGCTGCCGCCGCCTGCCCAGGACATCTACGTTATTGCCCTGACGGCCAACGCCACCAGCCAGGATCATCTGGCGTGCACGGAGGCCGGCATGAACGACTTCGTGACCAAGCCGGTCACGCGCGATCGACTGAATGCCGCTCTGCTTCGCGCGGTCGCTGCTACACACAAGGAAAGGCTTGTCGCATGACCGACTTGGTGCAATTCGACGAATCCATCTATCAGACCCTGGTCTCCGAGCTCGGCGAGGAGGATGCGCTGGAAGTCCTGCGCACGTTCCTCGACGATACCTCGGGAAAGTTCGGCACGCTTGCCGCCAAGTTCGAGGATCGCCTCGAACTGAGGCGCGAGGCGCATTCGATCAAGAGTTCGTCGGCGACGTTCGGTTTTTCGGCGCTGTCGCGCCTGTCGCGCGAACTCGAGGTCGGATCGTCGACGATGGAGCCGGCGCAGATGCTGGAGATGATCCACAAGATGCAGCGATCATTCGATCAGTCAGCCGTCTTCGCCGCGGCTAACCTGCTCAAGTCCGGAGCGTCAGCCGCTTGAGCGAGGTCGGCGTGGTCTGCGGCGCTGCCGTTTACCTTTCATTATGCCTACCGAATTCAGTAACTCGTCCTTAATGGCGGACATTTAGGGTCGTGACACGCGGTCCAGAAGCACCGCGTCGGTCCGGCAGGGTCCGTGGTTTGCGTACGCGGGTGGAGTTGACTCATGGATATTATGACGAGTGCGGGGCTCGTGGCTGGCGTGATCGTCATCGCGACGATGATGCTGCTGGGCGGCGATCTCGAGATGTTCGTCAGCGAGCACGCCGCAATCATCATCTTCGGCGGTTCGATCGCAGCCACCATGATTCGCTTCCCGCTGGGCGTCATGCTGCACGGCGTTCCGCTTGGAATGAAGTACGCTTTCACCATGAGCCGCCTGTCGGCCCGCGAGCTCGTCGACGAGCTCGCCCGCATTGCCGAGATCGCGCGCAAGCAGGGCCCGGTCGGCCTGGAAAAGGTCGAGACCGACGAGCCGTTCCTCGCCAAGGGAATCCGCTACGTGGCCGACGGCTACGATCTCGAATTCATCCGCGACAATCTCGAGCGCGACCGCGACAATTTCCTGATGCACCTGGACGAAGGCAGCAAGATCTATCGCGCCATCGGCGACTGCGCCCCGGCGTTCGGCATGGTCGGCACGCTGATCGGCATGGTGCAGATGTTCGCCAACATGACCGACCCCTCGAAGCTCGGCCCGTTCATGGCGACCGCGCTGCTCGCGACTCTGTACGGCGCGTTGGTGTCGAACCTGATCTGTCTGCCGATCGCCGACAAGCTGCATGGCAAGCTGCTGGACGAGGAAACCAACCGGACGCTGATCATCGACGGAATCCTGATGATCCGTGACTCCAAGAGCCCGGCCCTGGTCCGCGAAATGCTCCTGGCCTATCTGCCCGAGAAGCATCGCCACGCCGAAGGCGAGCCCGTGCCGGCCTGATCGGCTGCGGTGGGGCGATCCGGGGTGGGGTAGGCAATGGCAAAGAAGAAGAGAGGCGATGCGCATGGCGGCGGTCACGGCTGGTTCGTGACCTTTGCCGACCTGATGGGACTTCTGGTCAGCTTCTTCGTGATGCTGGTCGCGTTCTCCACCATGGACAACAACAAGCTGAAAGTCGTCGCAGGCTCGATGCGCGACGCCTTCGGCGTGCAGTCCGAGTCGCGCTATTCGGGCATCGTGGAATCCGACGGCCTGCCGACTCGGCCGAAGCTCAAGAACGCCGCCCACATCTCGCCGGAGGAGACCGCGCGCGAGCCGAGCCCCGAGCAGGAGGAGCGCCAGCATACCAATGGCGCCAAGCTGAAGATCGATCGCCAGTTCGCGCTGGCGTCCGCCTCGCTGCGTCAGGCGCTGCAGGACATGCCGGAGATGACCGAGATCTCCAAGCACATCATGTTCGAAGAGACCAAGCAGGGGCTCAACTTGGAGATCGTCGACCAGGACGGGCGGTCGATGTTCGCGGATGGCTCGAAGGTGCCCTTCGACCGCACGCGACGCCTGATCGAGAAGCTGGCCGCGCCGCTGAAGGCGACGCCGCTTCGGGTCCAGATCACCGGGCACACGGCCGCCGGCTTCGTTCCCGCCCGCAGCGATTATGGTGGTTTCGACCTGTCGGCGGACCGCGCCAACGCGGTGCGACAGATCCTGGAGCGGGAAGGGCTGCCGGCGAGCCACATCTACGCGGTCTCCGGCAAGGCGGACACCCAGCCGCTGTTCCCGGACGACCCCTCGCTGGCCGCCAACCGCCGCGTGACGATCACCTTGATGCGGGAAGACCCGCCATTGCCGCCCGATCTGAAGCCCTAGCCGGGACGCTTCGCTTCCCGCATCATATTGCCGCATCGCGGCTTGCGAACGGCAACGAAGAGCATCGGCAGGCACTTGATTCGCCCGAGGCAGATCCGACATCTGCCTCAGGATGCTTGGGCTGAAGGCACTTGCCGCGATGCGGCATGCGATATCCGCGTCAGCCGTGCCGTTTGGTTGCGGCCTGGGAACATCGGTCTGCTTACGGTAGAGGCTTGACCTGCGAACGGTCTGCGTTCACACGCGCCGGGCCAGACAGGAAGATGCGTTCCAAGCAACATGACGGCCAGCGCGACATCGACCGAAGGACAGGACACCGCGAGCACGTCGGGGTTCTGGGGGCTGACGCTAGGCAGCATCGGCGTGGTGTTCGGCGACATCGGCACCTCGCCCCTCTACGCCTTTCGCGAGGCTGCGCACGGCGCTGCTCAGGGGCAGCCGGTGTCGCGGATCATCGTGCTCGGCGTGCTTTCCCTGATCCTCTGGTCGCTGTTCATCGTGGTGACGGCCAAATACGTGCTGCTGCTGCTCCGTGCCGATAACAATGGCGAGGGCGGAACGCTGTCGCTGATGGCGCTGGGACAGCGCGCCCTGGGCCGGCGCAGCCTGTTCCTGATGTCGCTGGGCGTGATCGGCGCGTCGATGTTCATCGGCGATTCGATGATCACGCCCGCGATCTCGGTGTTGTCGGCGGTCGAGGGTCTCAAGCTCGCGGCGCCCGCGCTCGAGCACTACGTCGTACCGCTGACCGTGTTCATCCTGGTCGTGCTGTTCGCGGTCCAGAGCAAGGGGACGGCGCGCGTCGCCTCCGCGTTCGGCCCGGTCATGATCACATGGTTCACCAGCCTCGCCGTGATGGGAATCGTCCACATCAGCGACGACCCCTCCGTGCTTGCGGCCATCAATCCCTATTACGCGGTGCAGTTCCTGCTCTCGCATGGCACGATCGGCCTGATCACCCTGGGCGCGGTGTTCCTCGCGGTCACCGGCGGCGAGGCGCTCTATGCGGATCTCGGTCATTTCGGCCGCAGGCCGATCCAGTCGGCTTGGCTGTTCTTCGTGCTACCGGCGCTGCTGATCAACTATTTCGGGCAGGGCGCCCTGGTGCTGTCCGATCCCGCCGCGATCGAGAATTCGTTCTACCGGATGGTGCCTGAACTGTTGCTGCTGCCGCTGGTGGTGCTGGCGACCGCCGCGACCGTCATCGCGAGCCAGGCCGTGATCACCGGTGCCTATTCGCTGGTCGGCCAGGCGGTCCAGCTCGGCCTGCTGCCGCGTTTCGAGGTCCGCTATACGTCCGAGAGCCATGCCGGCCAGATCTATCTGCCGCGCGTCAACCGGTTGCTGCTGATCGGCGTGCTGCTACTGGTTCTGCTGTTCCGGACCTCGAGCAATCTGGCCTCCGCCTACGGCATCGCGGTGTCCACCACCATGGTGGCCGACGGCATCATGGGCTTCGTGGTGATCTGGAAGCTGTGGAACTTGCGTGCGGCCGTGGCGGCGGCCGTAATCGCTCCCTTCGTCATCGTCGACATGACCTTCTTCAGCGCCAATCTGCTGAAGCTCCTCGAAGGAGCCTGGGTTCCGCTGCTGTTCGGTGCCGCAATGGTCGTGACGATCTGGACTTGGCGGCGTGGCTCGGCGATTTTGGTGCTCAAGACGCGCAAGATCGAGGTTCCGCTGGACGACCTGATCACCAGCCTGGAGAAGAGGCCTCCTCACATCGTCAAGGGCACGGCGGTGTTTCTCACCAGCGATCCGACCTCCGTGCCGACGGCCCTGTTGCACAATCTCAAGCACAACAAGGTGCTGCACGAGCACAATGTGATCCTGACCATCGAGACCGCGCAGACGCCGCGGGTCGATGTGTCGGAGCGCGTGCGCATGGAGAAGATCAGCGAGAAGTTTTCCAAGGTGCGGCTGCGCTTCGGGTTCATGGAATCCCCGAACGTGCCGCGCGCGCTGGCGGTGGCGCGCAAGCTCGGCTGGCAGTTCGACATCATGTCGACGTCGTTCTTCGTCTCGCGCCGCTCGTTGAAGCCGTCGTCCCAATCGGGCATGCCGACCTGGCAGGACCATCTCTTCATTGGCCTGAGCCGGTCGGCCAATGACGCCACGGACTACTTCCAGATTCCGACGGGCCGGGTCGTCGAAGTGGGTACCCAGGTAACGATTTAATCGATTGATCTTCCCTGGCGGCTCATGCATGCTTAATTGCATGGCTGAAGCGCATTCTCTTCAGGTCCATAGCAGCGCTCTGCCGCTATAAGCCGCGCGCTCTGCCGCGTTGTGCAGTGAAGCATTAACGAGTCCTCGAGGGGGCTACCCCATGACAGTCGACGTCGCAGCTACGCCCGCGGAAGCGCCGGCGACCAACGGGCATGGCAACGCCCATTCCACGGCCAGCTTCGCGGCGCTGACACTGGGAAGCATCGGTGTCGTCTATGGCGACATCGGCACCAGCCCGCTCTACGCGTTGCGTGAAGCGGTCATGGCTGCGAGCAGCGGCGGCGAACCTGCGCCTCACGCCGTGATGGGGGTGATCTCGCTCATCCTGTGGGCTCTCATCGTCGTCGTAACCCTCAAATACGTCGTGATCCTGCTGCGCGCCGACAACCACGGCGAGGGCGGAACGCTGGCGCTGATGGCGCTCGCCCAGCGCGCGGTCACGCGCGGCGCCAGCGTCATCGTTCTGCTCGGCATCATCTCGGGCGCGCTGTTCTATGGCGATGCGGTGATCACGCCGGCCCTGTCCGTGCTGTCGGCGATCGAGGGCATCAAGCTGGTGACGGCGGCGTTCGATCCCTACGTCGTGCCGCTCACGGTCATCATCCTGGTCATGCTGTTCGCGGTCCAGGTGCGCGGCACGGCCAAGGTGGCAGCGTTCTTCGGCCCGATCATGCTGATCTGGTTCCTGGTGATCGGGATCGCGGCGCTGCCGCCGATCCTGCACCATCCGGAGGTGCTGTGGGCGATCAACCCGCTGCATGCCGTGTCGTTCATGCTGCATCACGGCATCATCGGCTTCATCACGCTCGGCGCCGTCTTCCTGGCCGTGACCGGCGCCGAGGCGCTGTATGCCGACCTCGGCCATTTCGGCAAACGTCCGATCCAGACCGCCTGGCTGTTCATCGTGCTGCCGTCGCTGGCGCTCAATTATCTGGGGCAGGGGGCGCTGGTGATCGCCGATGCCAAGGCGATCGAGAATCCGTTCTTCCTGATGTTCCCGGACTGGGCGCTGATCCCGATGGTCGGGCTGGCCACCGCCGCGACCGTAATCGCGAGCCAAGCCGTCATCACCGGCGCCTATTCGCTGACGCGGCAGGCGATCCAGCTCGGCCTGCTGCCGCGCTTCGAGATCCGCCACACCTCCGAGGCGCATTCGGGTCAGATCTACATTCCGCGCATCAACAAGCTGCTGCTGATCTCGGTCATGCTGCTGGTGCTGATGTTCAAGTCGTCCAGCGCACTCGCCTCGGCCTACGGCATCTCGGTCACCGGCACCATGGTCGTCACCGCGATGATGGGCTTCGTCGTGATCTGGAAGGTCTGGCGCTGGTCGCCGTTCGCGGCGGCCGCGCTGATCGCGCCGTTCCTCTTCCTGGACCTGACCTTCCTGGCGGCGAACCTCCTGAAGGTGCTCGAAGGCGGCTGGGTGCCGCTGGCGCTGGGCGGCTTCGTGATGACGCTGATGTACACGTGGCGGCGCGGCAGCCGGCTCTTGTTCGACAAGTCGCGCAAGCTCGAATTCCCGCTCGCCGATCTCGTTGCGATGCTTGAGAAGCGTCCGCCGCAGCGGGTGGCGGGAACGGCCGTGTTCCTGACCAGCGATCCCTTGAGCGCGCCGACCGCGCTGATGCACAGCCTCAAGCACTACAAGGTGCTGCACGAGAAGAACGTGATCCTGACCATCGAGACCGCGCCGACGCCGCGCATCGATCCGTCCGAACGTGTTCGCCTCGAGCAGATCAGTCCGACTTTCTCCAAGGTGACGTTGCGCTTCGGCTTCATGGAATCGCCCAACGTGCCGCGCGCGCTGGCGATCGCGCGCAAGCTCGGCTGGCAGTTCGACATCATGTCGACCTCGTTCTTCCTGTCGCGCCGCGCGCTGAAGCCGGCTGCGCATTCGGGCATGCCGCGCTGGCAGGATCACCTGTTCATCTCGATGAGCCGCTCCGCCAACGATGCGACTGACTATTTTCAGATCCCGAGCGGACGGGTGGTGGAGGTCGGCACCCAGGTCACGATCTGAGCTCTGGACCCGCCGCGCCAGTGTGCCGAAGCGCTTGATTTTCGTAGCGTCTGGGGTGAGTTTGGCGGCCGGATCAGGGTCGGTACGGCCCTGCTGAAGGCTTGGAGGATGGGCGTGGCTGTTGTGCACGATTTGACCCCGCAGGACGTGGCCCAGGGGATCGCGGAAGGGCGAATTCTTCTGGTTGACGTGCGAGAGCCGAACGAAGTTGCTGCGGAAGCCTATCCCCACGGCGTCGTCGTTCCGCTGTCGGGCTTCGACCCGAAGCTGATCCCGGATCCCCAAGGCAAGGATGTCGTGTTCGCCTGCCGCTCCGGCAAGCGCTCGGTGACGGCCTCGCTGGCGGCGCAGGCCGCCGGTCTGCCCTACGACAAGCATCTTCAGGGGGGCATGCTCGGCTGGAAGGCGGCCGGCCTGCCGACCAGGACCGGCGGCTGACAGGCGATCATGATCTCGCAGAACAAGGTCTTCGCCGACCTGCCCGTCACCATTTTCGAGCAGATGTCGCAGCTCGCGCGCGACAACAACGCGATCAATCTGGGGCAGGGCTTTCCCGACGATCCGGGCCCGGAGGATATCCGCCGCGCGGCGGCCGACGCCGTCCTCAACGGCTACAACCAGTATCCGTCGATGATGGGCCTGCCCGAGCTGCGCCAGGCCATCGCGGCCCACTACCGGCACTGGCACAAGCTCGATCTCGACCCGATGAGCGAGGTCATGGTCACCTCCGGCGGCACTGAGGCGCTGACGTCGGCGATCCTGTCGGTGGTGGAGCCGGGCGACGAGGTGATCTGCTTCCAGCCGGTCTATGATTCATACTTGCCGATCATCCGCCAGGCCGGCGGCATTCCGCGCCTCGTCCGGCTCGAGCCGCCGCATTGGCGGCTGTCGGAGGAGATGCTGCGGCAGGCGTTCTCGCCAAAGACCAAGGCGGTGCTGTTCAACAACCCGCTCAACCCGGCCGCCGTGGTCTATCCGCGCGAGGACCTCGAGCTGTTGGCGCGCTTCTGCCAGGAGTTCGATGCGGTCGCGATCTGCGACGAGGTCTGGGAGCACGTGGTGTTCGACGGCCGCGCGCACATTCCGCTGATCACCATTCCCGGCATGCGCGACCGCACCATCAAGGTCGGCTCGGCAGGAAAGATCTTCTCGTTGACGGGCTGGAAGATCGGATTCGTCTGCGCCGCGCCGCATCTGTTGCGCGTCGCCGCCAAGGTGCATCAATTCCTGACCTTCACGACCGCGCCGAACCTGCAGGTCGCGGTCGCCTACGGGCTCGGCAAGCCGGACGACTATTTCGTCAATATGCGCAGCGAGCTCGCGCGCAGCCGCGACCGGCTCACGGCCGGTCTCGAAAGCCTGGGGTTTCCCGTGCTGAAGGCGCAGGGGACCTACTTCCTGACCGTCGACCTTTCGCCGCTCGGCCTCAACGAGACCGACGAGCAGTTCTGCCGGCGCATCGTCCACGACTACAAGGTGGCCGCCATCCCGGTGTCGGCGTTCTATGAGACGGATGCCGTGACGTCCGTGGTGCGGTTCTGCTTCGCCAAGAAGGACGCAACCTTGGATACGGCGTTGGAGCGCCTCTCGGACGCCATCCACCGGCGCTAGGAGACAAGAGTGATGACGCGCGGCTGCATGGGTTCGGCTCTGGCGCTGGCTGTCGCGGCGTTGACGCTTTCCGTACCGGCGGGGCGCGCGGAGGAGCGCGTCGTCAACTTCTACAACTGGTCGAACTACATGGCGCCAGGTGTCCTTGACGACTTCACCAAGGAGACCGGCATCAAGGTCGTCTACGACACGTTCGACGCCAACGAGACCCTGGAGACGCGGCTGCTCGCCGGCAAATCCGGCTACGACGTCGTGGTTCCGACCGCGTATTTCCTGCAGCGCCAGATCAAGGCAAAGATCTTCCAGCCGCTCGACAAGGCGAAGCTGCCGAATCTCGCCAATGCCTGGCCTGTCGTGACCGAGCGTCTCGCCACCTACGATCCCGGCAATCAGTTCGCCGCCAACTACATGTGGGGCACGACCGGGATCGGCTACAACGTCAAGGCGGTCGAGAAGATCCTGGGTCCCGGCGCGCGGATCGACAGCTGGGACATGGTGTTCAAGCCAGAGAACCTCGCCAAGTTCAAGGATTGCGGCGTCCACATGCTGGATTCCGCCGACGACATCTTTCCGGCGGCGCTCAACTTCCTCGGTCTCGATCCGAACTCGACCAAGCAGGCCGACCTGGAGAAGGCGGGCGACGTGGTCGGCAAGGTTGCGTCGTCTGTCCGCAAGTTTCATTCGTCGGAGTATCTGAGCGCGCTCGCCACCGGCGAGATCTGCCTGGTGGTCGGCTGGTCCGGCGACATCATGCAGGCGCGCAGCCGCGCCGAGGAGGCCAAGAACGGCATCGAGATCGGCTATGCGATCCCGAAAGAGGGTGCGCAGATGTTCTTCGACAATTTCGCCATTCCCGCCGACGCCCAGCACGTGGCCGAGGCGTATCAGCTGATCAACTATCTCTACCGCCCCGAGGTCGCCGCTAGGAACTCGGACTTCCTGTCCTATGCCAACGGCAACCTGGCCAGCCAGAAGCTGATCGATCCAAAAATCTTTGGCGACAAGAACATCTATCCGGACGAGGCGACGCTGAAGAAGCTGTTCGTCATCACCGCCCGCGATCCGGCCACGCAGCGGACCATCAACCGGTTGTGGACCAAGGTGAAGACGGGGCGGTGACGCGACACCTGGTGTCCGAGACGATTGTCTCTGGATGACAACATCGTGCAACAGTCAGCAGTATGGCGAAGCGTAAAGGATGGCTCGAGCCCGTAGGCGCGTGGGCGCGTACGGGATCGTCGATGCGGTTGAACCTGACTCGAGAGGGTCACGACCAGCGCTGGAAAACGATGCTGGCGTTGACTCCGCCGAAGCCAAAGCCGTTCGAGATCGCACGGTCCATTCTCATCGATCTCGGTTCACCGCGGACCAGGTCCACACTGTCGGCCGCGGCGTCGGGCGTGGTGATATTGCGGGTCGGCGGCGCGATCTGATCGCGCAGAGCCAGAACGGTGAAGATCGATTCCAGCCCACCGGCTGCTCCGAGCAGATGGCCGGTCGATGACTTTGTCGCGCTCACGGCAATGCGCCTGTCGCACCCGAACACCGCCTTGATCGCTTCGAGCTCGCTGCGATCGCCCGACGGCGTAGAGGTCGAGTGAGCATTCAGATGCTGCACGTCGCCCGGTTCGAGCCCGGCCTGTCGCAGCGCAGCCTCCATTGCGCGACGCGCGCCTTCGCCGTCCTCGGGCCCGGACGTGATGTGAAAGGCGTCGCTGGTTGTGCCATAGCCGACGATCTCGGCGATTGGCGACGCCCCGCGTGCAAGCGCATGCTCCAACTCCTCGATCACCAGGACGCCGGCGCCTTCCCCCATGACGAAGCCGTCGCGGTCTCGATCGAACGGCCGGGACGCGCGGTCCGGCGTGTCATTGAAGCGGGTCGATAGCGCCCGAGCCGCGGCGAAACCTCCCAAGCTGACGAGGTCGATGCAGGCCTCCGTGCCGCCACACACCGCAATGTCAGCTTCGCCCGATCGGATCAGACGTGCTCCATCGCCGATCGCCTGTACGCCCGCTGCGCATGCGGTAACCGGCGTTCCTACGGGCCCCTTGAAGCCAAACCGGATGCTGACATGACCCGCTGCGAGATTGGGCAGGAATGATGGTACTGTGAAAGGCGACAGCCGTTGCACGCCTCGCTGCTCGGTGGTCCTGACCGCCTCGACGATAGCCGGAAAACCGCCGATGCCGGACGCGATGATCGTGGCGGTTCGTCCGGCCGCGTGTGCATCAGCGGGCGCCCATCCGGCCTGGGCGATCGCCTCGGCGGCAGCCGCCAAGGCGAAAATGATGAACCGGTCCATCCTGCGCTGGTCCTTTGGCGATGCGGCAAGGTCGGCATCGAAGCCACCCTCGGCATCCTCGCTCTTGCTGGGCACGATCCCCGCAACTTTGGCCGGCAAGGCTGCAGCCCATTCGGGTAGCGCGCGGAGTCCCGACCGGCCGGACAGCAGACGCGCCCACGCAAGTTCAACGCCGCATCCCAAAGGGGACACGACACCCAATCCCGTCACGACAATCCGACGCATGCTGCTCTCCTAGCTAGTCTGGCGAGGAAGACGTCTCCGGGCGCATTGCTCTGATCGAGGCGAGACGCTTGCGCATGCCTGCGCTTGCTCGCGGACCAGGGAGAAGCACCGCGTTCGTCGGCGTGATCGGCGTCTTGCTGCAGGCATCCACCACGACCGGATCGAACGTGCGTGCGCTGTTGCGATCAGCCATGACAATCGATTTGCCCTCGGGGGCGAGGTGCCTGTTTCCCCACGCGAACATCGCCACCACGACCGGGAAGAAGTCTTGGCCCTTGGGGGTGAGAACATATTCGTATCGGGGCGGGTGTTCGTTATAGAGCCGCCGTTCGAACATGCCCGTATCGGTGAGATGCGCGAGGCGACGCGACAGGATGTTGGACGCGATACCCAGGCTGTCCTGAAATTCGTCGAAGCGAGTGAGTCCCTGGAACGCGTCGCGCAAGATCAGAATGCTCCACCACTCGCCGACGCACTCGACCGCCCGTGCGGCGGGACATTCCGCAGATTTGAATTTCTTCGGCTGCATACCGCCACCATGCCCGAGTAACTTGCTAATTGCAAGTCATAGGCCAGAGCCGTGCCCGCACGCTGGTGCCGGGCGCTTCACACGCGCGACCATGACGGTCGGACAGCGCGGTTCGTCGCTCCCGGCGACTGAGGGGTTCGTCTGCAGGAGGGGTGGACGGCACTTCAGCGAGCTGGCGGCGTCTCGCGCGAGTGATGCGCCGCTTTGATGGCGTCGGCGCGGCCAGACGACCGCGTAGCCGTCACCGGCCGCGCCGAGATCCATTTAGATCAGCGTTTGGAATGACGGGGTCGTCGAGCTTGATCGAGGTTTGGACGAAAGCCCTCTTGGCGGTCCGCTGTCGCGCGGCGTCCATCTTTTGCGCTGACTGGTGCGCGACCTGATCAGGCCCAACGGGCGTGTCCCAGTCGATCGTCAGCCCCGCGCCTTCATCGACCGGAACCGCCCGGCAATGGGCGATCCCCGCCGTTGGCAACCTCTCGGATCACCCCAACCGATGCATGGCGCAGAGCTTGTTGCCGTCGAGGTCGCGCAAGTAGGCGAGGTAAAGCTTGCCCGTCGAACCTTCGCGGATGCCGGGCGGATTTTCGCAGGTGGTGCCGCCGGCTTCCAGGCCCGCTGCATGCCACGCGTCAGCCTGTTCGGGCGAGCTGCAGGCAAAGCCGATGGTGCCGCCATTGGCAGGGGTCGCGGGCTGGCCGTTGATCGGCTTTGACACCGAGAAGATGCCGGTCGGCGTGATGTAGAAGATGCGGTGGCCGTCGACCCTGGCCGGGCGCACGCCCAGCGTCCCCAGCAGCTTGTCGTAGAAGGCCTTGGCCTTGTCGAGGTCGTTGGTGCCGATCATCACATGCGAAAACATTCGCGCTTATCCTCCCTGGAGCTTCCGAACAGCTGTCGGATAGGCGGCCAAGGTAGCGGCCGTTGGTGCAAGAGGTAAGGGTTTTGTTCGGATGGGCCGATCGACGGAATGGGATGCTGCGGACCGGCTTCCTCGTGGTGGAATTTGGTACGGCGCCGACTACCGCCAGCGCCGGTGCAGCCAAAGCCACTGCTCCGGATATTCGCGGATCCAGCCCTCGACGACGTCGGTGACCGCCTGCGTCGTGCCCTGGATGTCGATCTGACCGTCGGCCGTCCGCACCGGCTTCACTTCCTCCGACACTTCGGCGCGGAAGCGATTGCCGGGAAGGCGGATGATGCGGACGCCGTGCACGGGGCATTCGACCTGGCGTAACAGGCGAGCCAGCATCGGATTGGCGCGGGTCTTGCGGCCGAAGAAGGTGACCTCGACGCCACCGGTCAGATACTGATCGACCAGCATGGCAACGTGCTGGCCGTTCTTGAGCGCCTGTGCCAGCCGCAGCGGCGCGTCGCGGCCGGCCGGGACCAGTGTGCCCATCTTGACCTGCCGAATCTCCTGGATGATGCGGTCGGCGGCGGCGATGTTGGGTCGGCGATAAAGGATCGCCGTATCGAGCTTATGGGCGACCGCCGCCAGCGCCGGCATCTCCCAATTGGCGAGATGGCTGGCAAAGATCAGGGCTGGCTTGCCGTCGAGGCGGAGCTGATGAAACAGCTCATGGGTGCGCGGCGACAGCTCGATCCGGCTGAGCTCGGGATGCGCCTCGTCGTAATCCCAGATCTTGTCGAGATGGGCGAACTCGGCGCCGACGCGGCCGAGATTGTCCCACACGCCGGCGAGGATCTTCTCGATCTCCTCGGGCGATTTCTCCGGGAAGGCCGCGGTGAGATTGTCGCGACCGATGCGCTGCTCGCGCAGGCGTGGCCCGATCATCTGCGCGAGGCGCGCGAAGCGGTCGGCCGTCTTCTGCGGGTCGAAATAGCGCGTGGTCCTGAGCATGCCAACCGTCAGCGCGCCGACGGCGGAAGCCCCGGCCGACTTCACGGCTCGGCGGATCACGAGCTTGGTCCGGAGTGGCAGGAGACTCATCGATGGCAGCGGCGGATCAGGCCGGTTCGCGCGTCAGGATCAGCGAGGCGTTCTGGCCCCCGAAGCCGAACGAATTCGACATCACGGTGGTGACCCGCGCGTCGCGGGCCTTGTTGCCGACCACGTCGAACAGGATCGCGGGATCCGGAATGTCGTAGTTGATGGTCGGCGGAATCCGCTGATGCTCGAGCGTCTGCAGCGAGAAGATCGCCTCGACCGCGCCGGCCGCCGAGATCGTATGCCCGACCATCGACTTGTTCGACGACACCGGGATCTTGCCGGTGTGCTCGCCGAACACCGCGGAGACGCCGACATATTCCATCTTGTCGTTCTCGGGCGTGGCGGTGCCGTGGGCGTTGATGTGGTCGATCTGCTCCGGCGCCATGCCGGCGTCGGCCAGCGCCTTGCGGATGCAGCCGATGATCGGCTTGCCGTCCGGCGAGGAGCGGGTGCGGTGGAAGGAGTCGGTCAGCTCGCCGCAGCCGGCGACGACGCCGAGGATCTTGGCGCCGCGCGCGACCGCCGCATCATAGCTCTCCAGCACCAGCGCCCCGGCGCCCTCGGCCATCACGAAGCCATCGCGGTTCTTCGAGAACGGCTTCGAGGCGCCTTGCGGCGGGTCGTTCTGGGTCGACAGCGCCGACAGCAGCGAGAAGCGCACGAGCCCCTCCGGATTGACCGAGCCCTCGGTGGCGGCGCACAGCGCGACGTCGGTCTCACCGCGTCGAATGGCTTCGACGCCGAGCTGGATCGCGGTCGCGCCCGAGGCGCAGGCGGTCGACAGCGAGATCGGCGAGCCCTTGGTGCCGAATGTGTCCGACAGCGAATCCGCCACCGAGCCGAACAGGAAGCGGTGGTGATAGTTGACGAACTTGCCGCCGCCGCAGACCTTCAGCAGGTCGTCATAGGTGAACTGGGTGCCGCCGACCTCGTGCGCGAGCTCGAGCCGCTGCGGCCATTCGATCTCGACCGGGGCGACGGCGAGAAACAGCGGCCCCGGGAAGTCGCCCTTGGAGCCGATCCCGGCCTGCGCGATGGCTTCCTCAACGGCCATGTGGCCCAGCCGTTCGGACAGACCCGTCGACGTGAACGGGGCCACGGGAACGAAGTCCACCGTGCCGGCCATCGTCGTCTTCAGGCCGTCGATCGGGAAGCGCGTGATGGTGCGGATGCCGGACTCGCCCGCAACGAGCTTGTTCCAATTGTCCGACTTGCCGGCCCCGAGCGAGGTGACGATCCCCATCCCGGTCACGACCACGATGGGACGTCCAAACTTGTCGCGTACACTCATGATGTCCCCCGTCGTGAATCGGTCTGCCGAGCCGCGTTCACTTGACTGCTTCGACCAAGGCCATGCCTTCGCCGCGGTAATGGCCGGCGCCGACCACTACGATCTGGGTCGGAGCCTCCTTCATGTCCGCCTCGACGCCCGAGGAGTCGCCCGGTGCGAACAGGGCACCGCGCGAGATCGACAGCGCCGCCAGCGCGAGATCGAGCGCGAAATGCGCCTCCATCGTGTGGCCGAAGCGGGTGCCGCTCGAGCGCACGGCGTAGGATTTGTGATGGTCGAGGAACGCGCGTTCCTCCGACGTCACGGGCTCGGCACCGGTCGCGCCGGTGATGATCGCGCCCGGCGCGTCATGCACGTCCAGCGCCGACCAAAGGCGGTCGAGCGTCCCGGTGACGGCACCTGCCTCCTTGCGGCGGGCGCGGTCGGCGACGACCTTGCTGAGCCGCGCCAGCGGCTTGGCGCCGCGGGCCTCGGCATGCGGCTTGGATTCCAGCACCAGGAACGCGCCGGCCGATCCGAGCGCGAAGCCCGGATGGTCCTTGCGGGACCAGACCGGCTTGAACTCGTTCTTCAGATTGTAGTCGCCGAACTCGTACAGCACGAGCAGATCCTTGCGCTCGCCATTGTGCGAGCCGCCGACCAGCGCGATGTCGCTCTGGCCGCCGGCGATGCGGGCCAGCGCGATCTTGAAGGCGTCGACGCCCGCAACCTCCTCGCCCATGAAGGTGCGCGAGGTGCCGCAGACGCCGTGCGAGATCGCGATGTTGCCGGCGAGCAGGTTGGACAACTGCGCCAGGAACAGGGTCGGGCGCAGGTCGTTCATCAGCCGGTCGTTCAGGAAGCCGGGCGTGCAATTGCCCTGGGCTTCCGCGTTGAGGATCGCGATGTCGACGGAGATGTCGCGCTCGCCGCCGCCCGCGGCCACGATCATGTCCATCCGGGACAGGATGTCCTTGTTGCCCTTGAGGCCGGCGGAATCCAGCGCCAGCCCGGCGGCATAGGTGCCGATGCGCTGCCACGCCTCCATCTGGCGCTGCTCCTTCTTGGGGATCTGCGCTTCCAGGTTCACCTTGGCCCAGGGATGCACGATGTAGGGCGCGAAACCCCGCTCGTCGATATTGATCTGGCCGGAGTTGAGGGCGTCCCAGTTCGCATCGAGTCCCTCGCCAAGCGAGGTCGCAAGACCGATACCGGTGATCCAGACTTCGACGGGATTGGAGGTCACGGCTGTCGTCTCACTCATCGCTGCAGGACCTGTTGCGGAAAGCCGACGCGCTCGGCGACGGCGTCCATGTGTCCGCGCAGCTCCGGATTGGGGAAGGGGACGTGGCTGAAAGTGATCGTCGCGTTCGAGCGCAGCTTGCCGCCGACCTTCACGCGCGCTTCGGTCACGGCGTAGCCGGAGCCCTCGTGCAGCACGTTGGCCTCGACTGTCAGCACCTCGCCCGGCGACACGAAGCCGCGCATCTTGGCTTCCTTCACGGCGGCGAGGAACGGCATCCGCTCGAACTTCATCAGCGCGAGCAGCAGCCAGCCGGACGTCTGGGCCATGGACTCGATCAAGAGAACACCGGGCATGATCGGATAGCCCGGAAAGTGTCCTTCGAAGATCGTGCTTTCGGTGGGAACCTTGGCTTCGACAGTGATGGCCTTCTCGTCCAGTCGGAGGTCAAGAATGCGGTCGATGAGCAGGAAATATTCGATTTGCATGGCGGGCGCTCAGGCGCCCTTGGCGGCGACCAGCTCGTCGATGCGGGCGCACAGGTTCTTCAGCACGAAATACTGCTCGGTGCTGGCTTTGCCGTCGTTGACTTCCTGCGTCCACTTCTCGAGCGGCAGCTTGATCCCGAAGGCCTTGTCGATCGCAAACGCGATGTCGAGGAAATCGAGGCTGTCGATGCCCAGATCGTCGATGGCGTGGCTATCCGGCGTGATCGTGTCGCGCGGGATGTCGCAGGTTTCAGCGATGATCGTGGCGACCTGATCGAATGTTGAGGACATCACTAAGCCTTTGATATTTTGGAGCTAATCCGGTAGGTGGCGACGGGAGGACACCGCGCCCCCGGGGCCGTCTGATGCGAGCCCTTCTACCCCCGCCGCCCGGGAGTCGTGTGCCCGTATATCGGAGCGACGCGGTGAGTTCAATGGAGCCGGACACGGCGGTTGTGGCGGGATTGTGATGCTCCGTCGCTGGCGGCCGAGCGGCGTCCAGCAGGGATCAGGGCGTGTAGGTCTCGGTGATGATGCGGGCGCAGTCGCGCCGTCCGGTCAGCAGGCAGTCCTGGGTCTTGCGCAGGTCGGCAATGCTCATCGCCAGCCAGATGCCGATCGCGGTCAACGCGACCGTGAAGGCGATCGCCGCGATGTTGGCCAGGATGCGGTGCCGGAAATCGTCGGGCTCTTCGCGCGGCTGCTCATACCGGGAGAGATCGAGTGTCGGCCGCTCGCGCCGATGCAGCTGAATCGGCGGGCTGCCGCCCTCGGTCACGCGCCGCACCGGACTGCTGCGCGGCCGGAACGGCACCACGCGATGCTCTTCCTCCGCTGCAATGGGGCGCTGGGACTTCATGCCTCGACTCCGATGGTCCTTTTTAGCACGCGGGCCCAACCTCTCACAAAGAAACTTTGCCACAATTGAGCTGCATCAGCAAAACATCTCCCTCCTCGGATCCATCCATTCGGCGCCCGCTCCGCGGGGGATTGGAACCTGCCGCGGCCGGTCCGAACGGCGTCGTAGCTACGGGCAGATGCACTGGAACGGCTCGGCAGGCGTGGCATAATGCTGATCATCCCCCGGGAGCCCAGGCCATGGCCAATACCCGCGAGCCGCTGCTTCATCCTGTGCCGATCCTGTCGCTGCGCCCGACGCAGATGACCGTCGGCATGCGCGAAGTGAAGGAGAAGCGCGAGCGCTGGCGCGAGCACAAGTCGAAGAAGAAGCAGGCCGAGCTGCTCGGCAAGCACATGATCCCGGTGGTGCTCGGTCCCGACCAGCGGCACTACGTCGTCGACCACCATCACCTCGCCCGCGCGCTCCATGACGAGGGCGTCAAGGACGTGCTGGTCACGGTGATCGGCGATCTGTCGATGGTCGATCGCGAGGCGTTCTGGGGCGTGATGGACAACAAGCGTTGGGCCTATCCTTACGACGCCAAGGGCGAGCGGCGGCATTTCAAGGACCTGCCGAAGACCGTCGCGGATATGAAGGACGATCCGTTCCGCAGCCTGGCCGGCGAGTTGCGCCGCGCCGGCGGCTTTGCCAAGGACACGACGCCGTTCAGCGAGTTCCTATGGGCCGACTTCCTGCGCCGCAAGGTCAAGCGCAAGACGGTCGAGACCCATTTCGCCGCCGCCATGGAGCACGCGCTGGCGGCCGCAAAGAGCCACGACGCCGTCTATCTGCCCGGCTGGTGCGGACCCGCGTCGGACGACTGACTGGCTCACTTCGCCTTGGGCAGCCGCCCCATCAGATAGAACTCGTCGTTGGGCCGCATGCCCGTGACATTTGCCATCCGGTTCGACAACGCGAAGAACGCCGCGATTGCGGCGATGTCCCAGATGTCCTCGTCGCTGAAACCGTGGCCGGCCAGCGCCTTGAAATCGGCGTCCCCGACCGTCTGCGCCTCCAGCGCCACCTTCATCGCGAAATCGAGCATCGCCCGCTGCCGCGGCGTGATGTCCGCTTTCCGGTAGTTGATCGCGATCTGGTCGGCGAGCAAGGGATTCTTGGCGCGGATGCGCAGGATCGCGCCGTGCGCGATCACGCAATACTGGCATTGGTTGGCGCTCGACGTCGCCACGACGATCATCTCGCGCTCGGCTTTGGTCAGCCCGCCGTCCTTCTCCATCAGCGCGTCGTGATACGCAAAGAACGCGCGGAACTCGTCCGGCCGGTGCGCGAGTGTCAGGAACACGTTGGGCACGAAGCCGCTCTTCTCCTGCACGCCGAGCAGCCGGGTGCGGATGTCGTCCGGCAGCGCTTCGATTGCGGGAACGGGAAAGCGGCTGATGGCGGGCTGGGTCATGGCAACGGATCCGGCATGTGTGGCAGGGGGCGAACCTTAGTGGATCGCGGCGCAGGCGCAACGGTCCAGCTCAGCCCATCACCTCGCCCCGTGGCGGAATGCCCGCAACGCCTTCTCGAAGGCGTCGTCGATCGAGATTTGAGAGGGGGCCGCCGCCGTATTTAGCGCAGCGGCTTCTTCAGCAGCGAGAAGCGGTCCGGATCGAGGCCCATCGAGGGCTGCAGCATCGGCGCGTCCAGCGAGGCCGACAGGTTGCCGCGATCTCCGAGGCTGCCGGCGCCGCTGTCGCCGCTCGCAGCGTCGCGGCTCGAGGTCGCTCCGCGCCAGCGCTCCAGCACGGCACTGACGAAATGCATGTCGTGTCCGGCATTGACCGAGCGGACAGTCGCGATCGTCGCCTCGCTGCGCGGCAATTGATGCAGCGGCACCTCCTTGAAGCGCAGCCGGGTTGGTAGCGCGACGCCTTCGCCGAAGGCCAGTACCTCGCGGGTGCCGAGCGAGGGAACGAAGGAGAGCAGGTTGGCGGCGGCGTCGGAGACCGCCGAGCGCAGCAGCGACTGGTCGCGCTCGTTGGCGAGGCGCATCGTGAACAGCGTGTTGCACTGGGAGATGATGGTGGCGTCGAGCTCGGCCGGCCGCTGGGTGATGAGGCCGAGATAGACGCCGTATTTGCGGCCTTCCTTGGCGATGCGCGAGATCGCCTTGCGGGTCGGGCCGAAGCCGATCGAGCGGTCTGCGGAGGCGTAGCGGTGCGCTTCCTCGCAGACGAACAACAGCGGCGAGACGCCGTCGCTCCACAGGCCGAAATCGAACGCCATGCGGCACACGACCGAGACGACGGAATCGACGACCTCGGCCGGGAAGCCGGCGAGCTGCATCACCGTCATCGGGCGGCCGTTGGCCGGCAGGCGGAACAGATGGCTGATGACCTCCGCCATGGTGTCGCCGCCGACATTGGCGTTGTCGAACATGAAGGCGTAGCGCGGGTCGTTGCGCACGGTCTCGATGCGCGAGATCAGCTTGTGATAGATGATGCGCGAGGAGCGGTTCTCCAGCTTGCCCATGCGCTCGTCGATCAGGTTGATGAGGTCGACAAGGCGGTAGGGCACCGGCGTATCGACGGTGTAGCCGACCATCTTGGGATCGACGCGCTTGAGCCCGATGCGGTCCGTATTCTGGTATTGGGTGTAGATGCCCTTCGCCAGCGGGATCACCTCGGCGAGGATGTCGAGCTCCTCCGGCACGCCGGGCCGGCCGCCGAACAGGACGTCGACGATCTCCTCGAAATTGAACAGCCAGAACGGCAGCTTCAGATTGCGGGGGTTCAGCACCAGCGCGCGCTCGCCGAAGCAGCGGCCATATTCGTTGTGGACGTCGAGCAGGAAGATGCGCAGGTTCGGCCGCGCCTTGAGGATCTCGTTGAGCAAGAGCGACACGCCCGTCGATTTGCCGACGCCGGTCGAACCGAGCACGGCGAAGTGTTTCGACAGCATTTCCTCGACATTGACACAGGCGCGCACGGAGGTGTCCTGCTGCAGCGCGCCGATGTCGATGTGGTCGCCGGCGGTCGGCGTGTAGATCGTGCGCAGCTCCTCGCTCGTGATCATGTCGACGGCGTCGCCGATGGTCGGGTAGTGGGTGACGCCGCGCTGGAACTTGGGCCGTTCGGCCGGTCCGAGGATCTCGCCCAGCAGGTCCACCGACGCCGTCGCGACGTATTCGCTGGCATGCGACAGGTCTTCGCTGGTCACCTCGGTGATGATCGCAATGATCGTGGCGCTCGGGCAGCGAATGCTGATGAAACGGCCGACTGTGGCGCGGATATCGGAAACGGTCATCTGCTGGGTCGACAGAATGCCGACGCGGGCCTGGGAGCCCCGCACCGAGATCACGCGTCCGAAGGATGTCACGGTCATGAAACCTGTGGTGAATTGTTGAGCTGACACCTTCTCTGCTGGGACTGGAAAATTTGTTAAGCGGGCAATGTTTGTGAACGTGCTGCCGCCCAGCCCGGCGGTCGGAGGGGCGCGCGGAGCGTTGCGAATGCACCTTCTCAATGGCGCCTAACACCTTGCGGCATAAGGCTTTCTGCGTCCTTCCCTAAAGCGTCGCGCGAGCCGCTCGGATTAACGTCCGGTTCACCATCTCCAAGGCTCTTCCGTCGCTGTTCGACCAACTGCCGGGTCTGGCCCGCGCACGGTCCTTTGCCGTGGCGCCGGCGGTCGACGTCGCCGAGCACGACAACGCCTATGAGGTCACGGCTGAGCTACCCGGCCTCGACGAGAAGAACGTCGAGGTGAAAGTTGCGAGTGGCGTGCTCTCGATCAAGGGCGAGAAGCAGGAGGACAAGGAGGAGAAGAAGAAGGACTATTACGTCCGTGAGCGCAGCTTCGGATCCTTCGAACGTTCCTTCCAGATCCCTGACGGCGTCGACACCGACAAGATCGAGGCCGTGTTCAAGCAGGGCGTGCTCAAGGTCACCCTGCCGAAGAAACCCGAGGTGCAGAAGGCCGCCAAGACCATCGACCTCAAGGCTGTCTGACGGGGCGCGGAGTCGCGCAAGCGCGCCGCGCTGTCCCATGATCGTGGGACAGGCGATGGATTGGACGCCGAGGAAGGGCCGCGCGCGCGGCCCTTTTTTTCGCGGAGCTGCAGGGGTAATCTGCCTCCCAAGCAAACGGTCGGCGATGCCGGACCGGGGAACGACCGGAAGGGAGACGAGAGGATGGGCAAGCTCGCACTGGCGGCCAAGATCACGCATGTGCCGTCGATGTATCTCAGCGAGCTGGATGGTCCGGCCAAGGGCAAGCGACAGTCGGCGATCGACGGTCATATCGAGATCGGCCGGCGCTGCCGCGAGGCTGGCGTCGACACCATCGTCGTGTTCGACACCCATTGGCTGGTCAATGCCGGCTACCACATCAATTGCGCGCCGCATTTCGAGGGGCTCTACACCTCCAACGAGCTGCCGCACTTCATCGCCAACATGACGTATGAATACGACGGCAACCCGGAGCTCGGCCACATCCTGGCCGAGGGCGCCAACGCCCATGGCGTTGCCACCATGGCCCACGATGCGACGTCGCTGGCGCTGGAATACGGCACCTTGGTGCCGATGCGCTACATGAACCCCGACCGCCACTTCAAGGTCGTCTCTGTCTCGGCGCTCTGCACCTCGCATTATCTCGCCGACAGCGCCAAGCTCGGCTGGGCGTTCCGCCGCGCGGTCGAGGATCATTACGACGGCACGGTCGCCTTCTTCGCCTCGGGTTCGCTGAGCCATCGCTTCGCCCAGAACGGCACCGCCGACGAATATCGCGACCGGATGTTCAGCCCGTTCCTGGAACGGCTCGACCACGAGGTGATCCAGATGTGGGAGCACGGCGAGTGGCCGGATTTCTGCGACATGCTGCCGGAATACGCCAGCAAGGGCCATGGCGAGGGCTTCATGCACGATACAGCCATGCTGCTCGGCGCGCTCGGCTGGAACCACTACGACCGCGGCGTCGAGGTCGTGACCCCATTCTTCCCGTCGTCGGGGACGGGCCAGATCAACGCGGTCTTCCCGGTGACCCCGATGCCGCATGTGCTCGATGATGTCGGCCGCCCGCGCGCTGCGGCGCTTGCAGGAGGACGGCTGTAGCAGGGAGCCGTCACCACACGCGTGCACGCGTCAATATGTCGATGATGTCCTCGGGGTAGACGGTGTCGGCCGCTTCCGCGAGCTCGGCCTGCCGCCACCAGTGCTGTCCTGCGATGGCGGCGCGCTCGAGTTCGGTCCAGTGCATCGACGACAGGTCGGCGCGCGCAACTCTGATGAGGAAATAGCGCTCGTCCGAGCTGACCTCCTCGCCATCGACCATCGTGAAGGTGACCAAGCGCTGCGCGATCTGCGGCCCAGGGTCGTCGATGCAAATGCCTGTCTCCTCGAACATCTCGCGGCAGGCTGCGGCCTCGTAGCTCTCGCCGGGATGGACGCCGCCGCCCGGCGTGGCCCAGAACTGCGTCCCAGTCAGCGCGCCGGCAAGGTGGACGAACTTGAACAGCAGAAGCCTGTCGTGGGGATCGAGCACCAGCAGGCGGGCGGAGGGGCGTTCACGCATCTGACGACTTTTTTCGGGTCAGCTTCGTGCAAGCATAACACCTTCTCGAATGAAGCAGGCAGTCTTGCGTAAGGGCCGCACCCATGGCCCGGCTCCATCGAGGCAGCCGATGCGCATGGCGGGCCCGGCGCAGTCGCCTATCGCGCGGCGTTGAACTGCGGCGCTCGCGGCACGACCAATCCGAGAGGAACCCGAGGCCGGTTGACCGCATGACGCTGACGAAAATTCTGTTGCTGACGGCGCTGCTCGCGGCGCCGAGCGTGGCCGCTGCGCAGGCGCCTCATCGCGAAGCCTGCAACGTCGAGGTCGACATCGCCGACCGCGATCCGAACGGCGCCAATGTCCGCGCGGAGCCGGGCGGCAGCATCATCAAGGCGCTGAAGAATCCGACCAGCGACGGCTGGATCGTCGTGCATCTCACCGCGCAGCAGGGCGACTGGTTCGAGATCGACCGGGCCGTGCTGAACGGCGTCGATCAGGGCAAGGAGAGCGTGATCTTTCAGGGCAGGGGCTTCGTGCATCGGAGCGTGGTGGGCGTCGGCGGCCTGCAGAACGGTGCGGTGATCTATCGCGACCATGCCACCTCGAGCCCGAAGCTCGATCCGCATGCGAACGGCGACCAGGCTGTCGAACTGCTCGGCTGCTTCGGCGACTTCGCCAAGATCCGCATGAAGAAAGGCATCGGCTGGACCCGGCAGCTCTGCACCAACATGGTGACGACCTGCTCGTGAGCGGCCGCGTCCGCCGCCGACGGAAGCGGATCAAATCCCTCAGGCCGCGTGCTGCCGGTGCCGCGACAGCCGCTCGCGCTCGCGCCGGCACTTGGCCGCGAATTGGCGCAGCCGCTCGATCGTCAGCGTGTCCGTGATGCTCCGCTCGAGCCGCTCGGCCCGCTCAATCTGGTCGTCGAGGTCCATCAGTTTGGTCATGTCCCGTCTCCCTGGCCAGACAATTTGAAGCAAATTGCATCGTTCCGGCTGGATGAGGATCGTGGTGAATGACGGGTTAATTCCGTGATCGGGCGCACGTTGGCGGGATCGTGACGGCGAGCCGACGATGATCGGCGGGACTGCGTCATCGATGCACCGCAAGCGTCGGCATGGGTCGAACGGCGCACGGGCGCGACGCTGTGCCGGCCGGACGAGATCTGATTCAAGCGCTAGCCGGTCGTCGCTCGTGCGCAATAGTCACGCCAGAACGTCCGGTATCCCTGTTCCACATGCTGCGTGTAGAGCGCGCCGTTTCCGGCGGTTGAATTCAATACCCTGGCCGGCAGCTCAGCGCGGAGCGCGGCAAGCTCGCCGGGCCGCGAGCAGAATTTCAGCGCTGCCGCGAGATAGCCTTCGTCGTCATCGGCGACCCACGCGTCGAGGCCGACTGCCTTGACGATCGCGCCGCCCGCCCGTGCCGAGGGGGTGCTGCCGAGCTTGGTGACGACAGGCACGCCCATCTGCAGTGACTCCCACGTCGATATGCCGCCATTTTGCGGGAACGGATCGAGTGCGATGTCGATATCGGCGAACATCGCAAGATGCTCCTCGCGCGATGTCTTTCCGACGCAACGGAGGCGTTCCGCGGCGATGCCGTGGGCGACGAAGCGGGCGATCAATCGGTCGCGCAGCAGGGGATCGCTCATCGCATGGTTCTTGACGACGATCATAGAGCCCGGCGTCGCAGCCATCAGCTTCGACCATAGAGCCAGAGTGGGCTCCGAAAACTTGTCGGCGCGATTGAATGAGCCGAAGGTGACGTGACCGTTGCGAAGCATGGGCAGCGGCGACGGTGGAATTGGAGGCGGCGGTTCGATCGTGATCAGCGACGGTAGGTCGTAGATCCTTTCGGCAAACAGATGCCGGACCGCGGCCGGGATCGTCACCGCATCGGCCAGCAGATAGTCCATCACTGGCAGCCCCGTGCCGGTGACGCTGCCGACGGCGGAGACCTGGATCGGGGCGGGCTTGCGCGCAAACAAGGTGAGCCGATGGCCGGCGGAATGCCCCGAGAGGTCGACGAGGATGTCGACCTTGTCGGCCCGGATCTGCTCGGCGAGCCTCTCGTCGGTCAACTGCCAGGCGTCGACCCAGCGATCGACCAGCGAACGGCACAACTCCGTCTTGGAGTCCTTTGCCGGCGAACAGGAATAGGCGATGATTTCGAACTTGGCGCGATCGTGATGGCGCAGGATCGGCAGGAAGCCGAGAGCCGCCGAATGCTCGCGGAAATCGGAGGAGACGTAGCCCACGACAAGCTGCCGATCGGGGGCGAGATCTCGCCCACCGAGTTGGACACGGGGTAATCGCGAGCCGATCGCTTCCCACCAATATCTCCGTTCTGCCTGGAGACGTTCGACTCCGATCTCGGGCAGGAAATCCAGCGCGAAGATCTTCTTGGTGATCGCGTCCTCGTAGTTCGGGTTGATCGCGAGCGCGCGGTCGTAATCTGAGATTGCCGTGGCGATGTCGCCTTGCATCGCAGAGCAGACCCCGAGCAGGGTCCAGGCGCTCTCCTGCTTCGGGTTCTGCGCCAGGATCTTGTCGACGAACGAGATCGCCAGGGCGATGTTGCCGCGCACGAGCGAAACTGTGGCCTTGCCGCGCAGGGCGTCTTCGAGCAACGGTTCGAGGACCAGTGCCGCGTCAAAATCGGCTTCTGCCTCGTCGAACTTGCCCTGCTCCTGATAGGCCCGCCCGCGCTGGGCGAGGGCAGGGGCCGCATTCGGATTGATGGCCAGCGCCGCAGTCAGCGCCGCCAGTGCAGCATCGAAATTCCGCAGGTTCATGCTGACCAGGCCCTTGCCGAACAGGGCCGTCAGCAACCGCGGCTGCAGTGCAAGCGCGCGATCGAAGCTCTGGCCGGCGTCCTCGTACCGGCCCGTGAGCAGCAGCGCCATTCCGCGATTGGCGTGGGCGTCGCCATAGCCGGGGTTCAGCGCGATGGCGCGGTCATGCGCAGCAATCGCCTCCTCGAAACGCGAGAGGCTCGTCAGCGCAGTGCCGAGATTGGTGAGCGCGGCCGGGAAGTTCGGCTGGAGTTCGACGGCGCGTTCGTAACGAGCGCGGGCCTCCTGATAGCGGCCGAGCCGGAATAACGAGAGACCAAGATCGGACTGGGCTCCGGCCGAGCGCGGGTCGATCTCGACCGCGCGTGTCAGGACGAGCACCGCCTGGTCGAAACGGCCGCAATCCCGTTCGGACACGCCGAGCAGATGCAGGGCGCCGAAATGATGCGGCAGGTCCTGCAGGATCTGCTTGCATAGTGCCTGAGCCTCCGGATGTCGGCCTTCGCGGTAGGCCTTGACCGCCGCCGGCAACAGCACGTCCGCCTGCTTCTTGGCGCGCTTCTGCAGCCTTGCGTTTTGAAAGGCGCGGGAGCCAACGCTGCTCTGCAAGTGCAATCCTCCGGGGAGCGCTTCATTGCTCGCAATGGTTGTTTTGTTTTCGCCGATTCGCAATCGGGAGGACTGTGTTCCTGGCAATTCGGCGCCGGGTCAGGCGGTGTCGACCATCCGCCATCGCAAGCATCGCGCTGGAGGATCTGGAAGAACAGGGCACCGCTGCGATCGAGAAAGCTCTCCGAGGACGAAGTGCGCGGAGACGCCGAGGTGCAGTGACGGGACGAAGTGTGCGCGACAACGGGGTGACGTTTCGTTCGCGAGTCGAAACCGGCTGACCTCAAAAATAGTGGGTCAGCGCCGAAATGGCTGGGGAACCTGGATTCGAACCAAGACAAACAGAGTCAGAGTCTGTTGTGCTACCGTTACACCATTCCCCAACGGAATGCCCTGCAGTTTCAAGCAATTGCCGGACTGTCTGGCACCGTTTTGAGCGCCGGCCGGCAAAGCAGGGCCGCGGCGACGGGTCCTTCTACCCGCATGTCTCAGGTTTTGGCAAGCCGCTGGATGACGGATTTCCAACGTGCTCTGGCCGCCGCCGCGCCACGGGCCGGCAGGGGTCTAGCGCCCGCCTCTCGCGGCCTGCGGCTTTCGCAGCCCGTCCGGGCCGGCGCCCAGCAGCAGGACCAGGCAGGCGCCGAGCCGTTCCGCGATCTCGTTCACCGGACGGCTCTCGCACGTGACCGTGACGATGCAGGACGAGCAGAGCCTGGACGGCGAGGGCGTGTCCAACGCGGAGATGGCGCGGCAGTAGACGACAAGAAGCGGCGGATTATTCCGCCGCTTCCTTGACCGGACCTGCCGCTGCGGTCTCGGGCTCGTGGTCGATATGCGTGCGGCCCCAGCGCGCGAAGGCGTTGTTGACCTTGTCGAGATAGAGATAGACCACCGGCGTCGTGAACAGCGTCAGCATCTGGCTGACGATGAGGCCGCCGACCATCGCATAGCCGAGCGGCTGGCGGATCTCCGAGCCGGTGCCGTTGCCGAGCATCAGGGGCACGCCGCCGAGCAGGGCGGCCATCGTCGTCATCATGATCGGACGGAAGCGCAGCAGGGCGGCCTGGCGGATCGACTGCTCCGGCGGCAGATGCTGGTCGCGTTCGGCGGCGATGGCGAAGTCGACCATCATGATGCCGTTCTTCTTCACGATGCCGATCAGCAGGATGACGCCGATCAGCGCAATCAGGCTGAAATCGTAGCCGAACGCCATCAGGATCGCGAGCGCGCCGACGCCGGCCGAGGGCAGGGTCGACAGGATCGTGATCGGGTGGATGTAGCTCTCGTAGAGGATGCCGAGGATCAGATAGACCACGACGAGCGCCGCGAGGATCAGCAGCGGCACGGTCGACAGCGACTGTTGGAACGCCTGCGCGGTGCCCTGGAAGCTCGAGTTCAAGGTCGCCGGCGCGCCGAGCTCGACCATCGCGCGCTGCACCGCATCCGTGGCCTGGCCGAGCGCGACGCCCTGGGCGAGGTTGAAGCTGATCGTGATCGACGGGAACTGGCCCTGGTGGCTGATCGACAGCGGCCGCACCGGCACGTTGGTCCAACTGGCGAAGGTCGAGAGCGGCACCTGGTCGCCGGTGGTCGGCGATTTCACGTAGAGCTTGTTGAGCGTGTCGATGTTGCCCTGCAGCTCAGGCAGGATCTCCAGGATCACGCGGTAGGAGTTGAGCTGCGTGAAGTACTGCGCGACCTGGCGCTGGCCGAACGCGTCATACAGCGTGTCGTCGATCAGCTGGGGCGAGATGCCGTACCGCGAGGCGGTGTCGCGGTTGATCGTGAGCTGCACGGTGGTGCCGTCGGCCTGCTGGTCGGTGGCGACGTCGCGCAGCTGCGGCAGCGAACGCATCTTCTCAAGGATCTTCGGCGCCCATTCGTTCAGCTCTGCGACGTTGGGATCCTGCAAGGTGAACTCGAACTGGGTGCGGGACGGGCGGCCGCCGAGCCGGATGTCCTGCGCTGCCTGCATGTAGAGCCGCGCACCCTCGACCTTCTCGAGCTGCGGCCGCAGGCGGGTGATGATCTGCTGCGCCGTCGCGTTGCGCTCCTCGCGCGGCTTCAGCGTGATGAACATGTTGCCGTTGTTGCCGGCGCGGCCGGAGCCGCCGATTGCCATGGCCACGCTGGCGACGTCGTGATCGGCCATTACGATGTTGGCGAGCGCCTCCTGGCGCGACTGCATCGCCTTGAACGAGATGTCCTGGGAGGCCTCCGAGGTCGCGGTGATCAGGCCGACGTCCTGCTGCGGGAAGAAGCCTTTCGGGATCAGGATGAACAGATAGACCGACAATCCGAGCGTGGCGAAGAACACCATCAAGGTGGCGAAGCGCCAGCGCAGCGCCAGATCGAGCCCCTTCTCATAGGCGCGCAGCATCGCGTCGAACGCGGCCTCGCTCCACTGGTAGAACTTGCCGTGCTGCGCGGCGTGCTCGTTGCGCAGGAAGCGCGAGGCCATCATCGGCGTCAGGGTCAGCGACACGAACATCGAGACGAAGATGGTCATCGCCAGCACGACCGCGAATTCGCGGAACAGCCGGCCGATGATGCCGCCCATCAGCAGCAGCGGGATCAGCACCGCGACCAGCGAGATCGAGATCGACACGATGGTGAAGCCGATCTCCTTGGCGCCCTTGTAGGCGGCGGCCATCGGCGATTCGCCTTCCTCGACATAACGCGAGATGTTCTCGAGCATGACGATGGCGTCGTCGACCACGAAGCCCACCGCGATCGTCAGTGCCATCAGCGACAGATTGTCGAGCGTGTAGCCAACCCCCCACATCATCGCGCAGGCGCCGAGCAACGCCAGCGGCACTGTGATGGTCGGGATCACCGTCGCCCAGAAGCTGCGCAGGAAGATGAAGATGACCATCACCACCAGGAAGATGGTCAGGATCAGCGTGAACTGAACGTCCTCAACGGCGGCGCGGATGGTGGTGGTGCGGTCGGAGATGAGATCGATCTTGATCGCCGGTGGGATCGCCGCGACCAGCCGCGGCAACAGCCCCTTGATGCGGTCAACGGTCTCGATGACGTTGGCGCCGGGCTGCTTGAAGATCACCAGGAACACGCCGCGCTTGCCATTGGCCCAAGCCGCCTGCTTGGCGTCCTCGGCTCCGGTCACAGCCTTGCCGATGTCGCGGATGCGCAGCGGGCCGCCATTGCGGTAGGCGATGATGACGTCGTTCCAGTCCTTCGACTCGGTGAGCTGGTCGTTGGCGTAGATCGTATAGGCCCGCCGCTCGCCGTCGATGTTGCCCTTGGGCGCGTCGACCGTGGTGATCGCGATCTGGCTGCGCACATCCTCCATCGACAGCCCCTTGGCGACGAGCTTGGCCGGGTCGATCTGGATGCGGATGGATGGTTTCTGCTGGCCGCCGATGATCACCTGGGCGACGCCTGAGATCTGGCTGATCTGCTGAGCGAGACCGGCGTCGACCGCGTCGCTGACGGTGGTCAGCGGCAGCGTCTCGGAGGTCGCCGACAGCAGCAGGATCGGCGAGTCCGCCGGGTTGACCTTGCGGTAGGTCGGCGGCGACGGCAGATTCTTCGGCAGCTGGCCGGAGGCGGCATTGATCGCGCCCTGGACGTCGTTGGCGGCGCCGTCGATGCTGCGATTGAGGTCGAACTGGATCGTGACCGATGCGGTGCCCAGGTAGCTGGTCGAGGTCATCTGGGCGATGCCCGGGATCTGGGCGAACTGCCGTTCCAGCGGCTGGGCGACCGAGGTCGCCATCGTCTCGGGGCTGCCGCCCGGCAGGTTGGCCGTCACCTGGATCGTCGGGAAGTCGACCTGCGGCAGCGGCGCGACCGGCAGCAGGGGGTAGGCGACGAGGCCGATGAACAGGATGCCCGCCATCAGCAGCGAGGTGCCGATGGGGTATTTGATGAAGGGTGCCGAGATGCCGCCGCCGTTCATTCCTGCCGGACCTTAGCTGGCGCCGGCTCCGAGCTGGCCACCGCGGTGGTCACGACCGAGCCTGGCTGCACTTTGAATTGACCGCCCGTGATCACCTGCTGGCCGGGGGTCAGCCCCTCTTCGACCACGGTACGGCCATCGATCGAAACGCCGACCTTCACCTTGCGCAGCTCGGCCTTGTTGTCCGGACTCACCGTGTAGGAATAGAGCCCGTTGGTCGAATGCTGGACGGCGTCGTCGGGAACCACCGTGGCGTCCTTCAGCGTCCGCACCAGGAGCCGCGTCGACACCGACTGTCCAGGCCACAGCACGTGGTCCTTGTTGTCGAACACCGCCTTCAGCCGGATCGTTCCACTCGACGTGTCGACCTGGTTGTTCACGACCATCAGCTTGCCTTCGGCGAGCTGTTTCTTGCCGTCGGTGGTGAGCGCAATCACCTTCAGGGCAGCAACCTTCTGCGCCTCGTTGATGTAGGGCAATTGCTCCTCCGGCGCGGTGAAGATCACCGCAATCGGCTCGATCTGCGCGATCGAAACGATGCCGGTCTGGGTCGAGGCATTGACGATGTTGCCGATGTCGACCTGGCGCAGGCCGGCGACGCCGGAGATCGGCGCCTTGACCTGCGTGTAGCTGAGCTGGGTCTGGGCATTGGCGATCGCGGCGTCGTCGGCTGCGATCTGAGCGGTGAGCTGCGCGACGGTGGCGCGCTGCGTGTCCTGCTGCTGCCGGGTCGCGAACTCGCCGAGCTTGGTGGTGCGCTGCAGGTCGAGATTGGCGTTGTTGAGATTGGCCTCGTCCTGCGCCCGCTTGGCCTTGGCTTGGTCGAGCGCCGCCTGGAACGGCCGCGGGTCGATCTCGACCAGCAGGTCGCCCTCGTTCACGAGCTGGCCTTCGGTGAAGGCGATCTTGTCGATCTGGCCGTCGACGCGGGTGCGGACCTGGACCGTATTGAAGCCTTGCACGGTCCCCAGGCCGGTGAGGAAGACCGGGAAGTCCGTCTTCTGGACCAGCACGGTCGAGACTCGAACGGCCTGCGGCCCGGCCGATTTCTGCGCAGCCGTCTTCTTCGCTGCCTCAGCGCCCTGATAGCGCTGCCAGCCGTAATAGCCGGCGCCGCCGAGAGCCGCCAGCAGCAGGATCCAACCTATGGTTCGCGATGTCTTCATGCTGGCCCACATGCTGAGACGAACAGGATAACCGGTCTTTAAAACCATTCCCAGCACCGCCAGATATAGTACGCACGCAATTAATGTGTAAACACACGAGCGCGTGGACGAACCTAAACAATCGGCAAGCTTCGAGGGATCGCAAGGGAGTTCACAGCCATGTCGCTGGATATGAGACGTCAGCTCGTTGCGCAGCTTGTCGAAAGCTCGCGCATCCTGCGCAACTATATTGATCATCGTGCCAAACAGCGCGGCACGACCCGCGCACAATGGGTGGTGCTGTTTCGGCTGCGCGCGCACGAGGGGATGTCACAGGTCGATCTCGCAGAAGTGCTGGAACTGCAGCCCATTTCGCTGGTGCGTCTGCTCGACAGGCTGGTCGAGCAGGGGCTGCTGGAGCGCCGGCACGATCCGAGGGATCGCCGCGCGAACCGTCTCCATCTCACCGCCGCGGGACGAAAGCTCGTCGATGATCTCGACGAGCTGCGCGATGCGATTGCCGGCGAGGTTCTGCACGACATTCCGGACGAGGCCGTCGCGACCAGCCTGTCCACGCTCAGGGACCTGAAGGATCGGATCAAGACGCTATCCGATCCGAAAGCCGAGGTCGCGCTCAAATAGCCGAGCCGCAGCGCGGACCGTCTTGATCCCATCTTGAGTTGCGTCGTTCTACTAAAACATCTTGAGTGCGAAAAATGGCGCAGAAGCTTGCCATTGCCGCCGTGCGGCCTGCGCGAGAGCAGGGCGGTCTGCGGCATTCCTCTGCCGCCATCGTCGGCCAGCGCGCCGCGCCGGATCTGTCGCTGACCGCGCGGGTCTCTCGTGCGAAAGCCGCACTCCGACCTATTCTCGCCGTCTTGTCGCGCCCGATGGGAGCTGATTAGAAGCCGATGAGTCCGGCCGCCGTCATGGCGCCGTCGGGCAGGGGCAGGATTCAACTGGAGCGAGGCTGCGTCGCCCGACGATGCGCCGTGCGACGATAGCGAATGGGGAGCTCACGATGGAAGAACTGAATGGAAAGATGCTCGCGTGCCAGATCCTGGTCACCGGCCTGATCGCGCGCGTCGCCAACGAGCAGCGCGATCCCTTGCGCTTCCTGACCGATTTTCGCGATGAGATCAGGGCCGTCGTCAAGGGCGTGCGGATCGCGGGGGTCGATGATTCCGATCGCGTGCGCCAGATCGCGGTGCAGACCGTGGACGAGCTGTTCTCGCTGATGAAGCCGCCGAGCAGCGACGAGCCGGCTGGCTCGTTGAACTGACAAGCGCAGCGATTCGACGGCAGCGCGAGTCAATTCGCGCTGTTTAGAACGATTTCAAGTTCCGCATGTTGTTAGTTGAGCGTTTTAGAATTGTTTTGATCTGGAACTATTCAAGGCCAAATTGGGGCTCCTCAAATTGACCCCCTGAAACACGCCCGATACCAACGACACATCGTTGCAACGCAAATGATCCGCGTTCGCGATGTGGAATGAAAAAATCTGGGGCGCGTGAAAATAAAATGGGACAGGTGAGAGCACCGCGTTCGCTGCGTGGGGTCGCAGCGATGAAGGTCAATGACGGACGAGGAGAGGGGCCCTCCGTCACCAAGGTGTCGGCAGTGGCCGGGCTGATGGCGGTGGCATCGATGTCCTCGGCCGAGGCGCAGCCGGCTTCCGACCTGCCCCCGGTCAACGTCGACGCGCCGATCGCGCGCGCCAAGCCGACGTCCTCCAAGCCGACCGCCGAGCAGGTCCGCGCGCGCAATGCCCTGCGCCGCGCGGCGGCCCGTCAACAGGCGGCGCAGCAGGCCGCGGTGGCGTTCCCGAACGCGGGCGGGCTGTCTGCGCCGGACGCCAACCCTTACGCGGACGCAGCCGAGCCCTACAAGGTCAACCGCGTGCAGGCGTCGGGCAAGTTTCCTGAGCCGCTCCTGAATACGCCCAAGACCATCACGGTGATGAGCAAGGAGGTGCTGCAGGACAAGCACATCACGGCGCTCAAGGAGATCGGCCGCTCGACCGCCGGCGTCACGCTCGGCTCGGGCGAGGGCGGCAATGCGTTCGGCGACCGCTTCTTCATTCGCGGCTTCGATGCCCGCAACGACGTGTTCATCGACGGCATCCGCGATCCCGCGGTGTCGATCCGCGAGAACTTCTTCACCGAGCAGATCGAGATCCTGCGCGGCCCGGCTTCTTCGTATGCCGGACGCGGCACCGCCGGCGGCGCCATCAACATCGTCACCAAGCAGGCTGGCGATACGAACTTCAAGCGGATGGATACCGAGTTCGGCACCGACCAGCAGAAGCGCGTCACACTCGACGTGAACCAGGTGATCTCGCCAACCTTCTCGGTGCGCACCGGCGGTCTGTTCCAGGACTCCAACGTCGCGGGGCGCAACTACGTCACCGATGACCGCTGGGGCGCCTTCCTCTCGACCAAGTGGACGCCGATCGACGATCTCAAGATCACGACGAACTATGTCCATACCGATCTGTCGGGTTATCCGGATTTCGGTGTACCCTACTACAAGCAAGGCAACGTCCCCGTGACCTCCGCGGGCATTCCGCGCGGCACCTGGTATGGCTTCCTCAATCGCGACTTCCAGACGGCGCGGCAGGATTTCGGCACTGCCGCGGCCGAGTACAAGGTCAACGAGGCGATCACCCTCAGCAGCAAGTTCCGCGGCGAGCACTCGCTGCTCAACTATATCGGCACCTTGCCGCAGAATCCGAACACGACCAGCCCCAATCCGCTGCTCTGGACCACCACGGCGAGCGCGCAGAGCCGCTACCAGACGGTGGACGTGTGGGCGAACCAGAACGATGCGACGTTCAAGCTCGATACCGGGGGCATCAAGCACACGGCGGTGCTTGGTACCGAGTTCTCGAACGAGAACATCTCGATCGATCGCTACACCGGCCTCTCGTCCGAACTGTTCGGCGGCGGCTCGACCAGCTCGGGCGCGGTCACCGGCGTCAACGTGTACTCGCCGCAGTACACCTACATCCCATTCAGCAATACGCCGTCGCTGGTGGGCAACCCGACGCGCTACGGCGTCAACACCAACAGCGTCTACGTCATGGACACGGCCAACTGGCAGGACACGGTCATCCTGAACGGTGGGGTGCGCTATGACGGCTACACCATGAGCTCGTCGACGAACTCGCCGAAATACCTCAAGATGAACGCCGACCTGGTCAACTACAATGTCGGCCTGGTCTACAAGCCGATGCCGATCGGCAGCATCTACGCGGCCTATGCGACCTCGGCCAATCCGTTCGGCTCCGAGCTCGACGCCACCGGCACCGACTATGGCGGCGTGCCCGCCAACACCGCCGTGCTGCTCGGGCCGGAGCGCAACAAGGCCGCCGAGCTCGGCACCAAATGGGAGCTGGTCGACCGCCATCTGCTGGTCTCAGCCGCGCTGTTCCAGACCACCAAGGACAATGCCCGCGAGACCGTCGGCGGCCTGCTCACCTCGGGCGCGGCCTACCGCATCCAGGGCATCGACATCGAGGCGGAAGGCAAGCTCACCGATCGCTGGAGCATCTTCGGCGGCCTGGTGCTGATGCAGTCGAAGGTCACGCAGAGTGGCGTCGCTTCCAACATCGGCCTGCAGCTCGCCAACATCGCCCACCAGTCGTTCAGCATGCTGTCGAAGTACAAGCTCGACAATGGCTGGGAGATCGGCGGCCAGGCGGTCTACCGCTCCAAGGTCTATGGCGGTACCTTCGCGGCGAACACCGGCAACGAGCTGCCGAGCTACTGGCGCTTCGACGCGTTCGTCGAGAAGAAGCTTGATGCGCACTGGACCATGAAGCTTTATGCCCAGAACCTGACCAACAAGCTCTATTACGACACACTGTATCGGAGCGCGGTGCCGTTCGTCGCCGTGGCCCCGGGGCGCGCCTTCTACATCGTCACCACTGCGAAGTTCTGATCATGCTGATCTGCATCCCCGACGTTCTGTCGAAGGACGAGGTGGCCGAGTTCCGCCGCATCATGGATGCGGCGGAGTGGGAGGACGGCCGCTCGACGGCCGGGGCGCAGTCGGCCATGGTCAAGCGCAACGAGCAATTGCCACCGGATGGCGAGGCGGCGCGGGTGCTCGGCCAGCGCATCATCCAGGCGTTGACGAAGCATCCGCGCTTCCTGTCGGCGGCGATCCCGCTGCAGATCTTTCCGCCCTTGTTCAACCGCTACACGGCCTCGCGCGGCGATCATTTCGGCATCCATGTCGACAATGCCGTGCGCGGCGATCCGCTGACCGGCCTGCGCATCCGCACCGACCTATCGATGACGCTGTTCCTGGCCGAGCCCGACAGCTATGACGGTGGCGAGCTTGTGATCGAGGACACCTACGGCTCGCACGAAGTCAAGTTGCCCGCGGGGCACGCGGTGCTGTATCCGTCATCGAGCCTTCACATGGTCACGCCGGTCACGCGCGGCGCCCGGGTCGCCTCTTTTTTCTGGATGCAGAGCATGGTACGGGATGCCCACGTCCGGAGCATGATCTTCGATCTGGACACGGCGATCCAGAGTCTGGCGGAACGCCTCGGGAGGGACGATCCCGATGCTGTCAAGCTGACCGGCATCTATCACAATCTGATCCGGCAATGGGCCGAGGTCTAATGGGCCGAAGTATGATGACATCGTTCCTCGTTAGGTTTGCAATCGTCCTGTCATGTCTGTCTGTTGCTGCGGGGCTACCTGCATATGCGCAGCAGGAGCCGGCCAGGTCCGCCCCGGCGGTCTCGACCGATCCGTCCGCGACGGCGCCGGGCACGGCACACACGATGGCACCACCGGCATCGGTCCAGGCCGCGCCGATGGCTGCTGCGCCGGCCGGCGCAGAGAGCGGCACCCGAAGCGGCAAGTCGGTTGCCACCGGACTCGACGAGCTGTCGCCACTCGGCATGTTCCTCAAGGCCGACATGGTCGTCAAAGCGGTCATGATCGCGCTGGCGCTGGCTTCGGTCGCGAGCTGGGCGATCTTGATTGCCAAGAGCATCGAGTTTTCCGTGCTGCGCCGGCGGCTCGTCGGCGCGCTGCGCAAGCTCACCGGCGCCAAGTCGCTGGCGGAAGCGCAGCTCGCGCTCGGCCATGGAAGAAACGTTGCGGCGGTACTGCTGCAGGCGGCGATATCGGAGGCCCGGCTGTCGGCAGGGCTGAACAGCGATGAGGGCATCAAGGAGCGCGCGGCCTCGAGCTTCACCGAGATCGTGCGTGCCGAGGCCCGGCGCGTGCGCGTCGGCATGGGCCTGCTCGCCACGGTCGGCGCAATCTCGCCCTTCGTCGGGCTGTTCGGCACCGTCTGGGGCATCATGAACAGCTTCATCGGCATTTCCAAATCGCAGACCACCAACCTCGCGGTGGTCGCGCCGGGCATCGCCGAGGCGCTGCTGGCGACCGCGATCGGGCTTGCCGCCGCGATCCCGGCCGTCATCATCTACAATCACTTTTCGCGCGTGACGAAGGGCTATCTCGAGCTCGTCAACCGCGCATCGGGCGCCGCCGGCCGCCTGCTGTCGCGTGATCTCGACCGCAGCCAGGTCGGCATTCACGTGCGCGCGGCGGAGTAGCAGGCGATGGCCGTTTCGCTCTCCGAAGGCGATCTCGACGACGATTTCGACGAGACCCACGACATCAACGTGACGCCGTTCATCGACGTCATCCTGGTGCTCTTGATCATCTTCATGGTGGCGGCGCCGCTGTCGACCGTCGACCTGCCGATCGACCTGCCGTCCTCCAGCGCCACGCCGCAGAAGAAGCCGGACAAGCCGACCTATGTCTCGATCAAGCCGGACCTGTCGCTGGCGATCGGGGAAAACCTGGTCAAACGCGTCGACCTGGTGCGCGAGCTCGACGCCATGACCGATCAGCCCAAGGACCGGCCGATCTTCCTGCGCGCTGACAAGCTGGTGCCCTATGGCGAGCTGATGGGAGTCCTGGAGCTGCTGCGCGCCGGCGGCTACACCAAGATCAAGCTGGTGGCGCTGGAAGCGCCGCCTGCCGCGGCCGCCCAGGTGCCGCCGGCCCAGCCCGCGCAGCCGTGAGGGGCGCTGGCTTGTGATGAGCGACCTCGACATCGGGCACTCCCCCTCGCGCCGTCTGTGGTTTCTGGCCATCATGGGCGCGCTGATGCTGCATGTCGGCGGCGCCGCACTGGCGCTGACGCATCTGAAGGACGACGAGGACGCCGGCGGCCTCGGCGCGGCAGGCGCTGAGGTCATCGACATCGACATGGGCTCGCCGAAGGTCGAGAACGACGAGGTTCCGGTCGGACAGGACTCGGTGGCGCAGACCGCCGCTCCGCAGATGCAGGAGCAGAAGGCCGAGGTCGAGCAGACTGATCTCCAGAAGGATGTCCCGACCACGTCCGAGGAGGCCGACCGCGAGGTCACGACCTCCGACGTGAAGAAGCCGACCGAGGAGCAGAAGGTCGCGACGGTCCAGACACAGGCATCAGAGGCGCAGGAAGCCTCCGAGGACACGGCGCGCAAGGCCCTGGACGAGAAGGTTCCTGAAGCCGAGAAGACCAAAGCGCCGAATGCCGGCATCGGCAAGGACGTGCAAAGGCTGACGGCCAATTGGGGCCGCAAGATCAGCGCCTATTTCGAACTGCACAAGAAGTATCCATCCGGAAAGAAGGTTGCGGCCCAGCTCAAGCTGGCGCTCGTGCTCAACCGGCTCGGCCGTGTCGTCTCGGTGGACGTCAGGGAAACGTCCGGCGATCCGGAGTTCGATCAGGCCGCCGTCAGCATGGTCCGCCGTTCGGATCCCGTGCCAAAGCCTCCCGCGGGCCTCACCGACGACGAATTCTCCTTCATCCTGCCGGTCAAGTTCAACCCGCCGAAATGAGGGCATGGGCTTTGGCCGACCTCACTGCCAATACAGCCTGACTCCGACATAGACCGCGCAGAGCGCGGCGAAGATCAACGCGACCGGCAGCTTGCGCGGTGCTGTCGTTCCGCTCTGCGCGGCCTTCGGCTTCGGCGGCAGCTTGCGGAAGGCGGTGACGTTGTCGGTCACCGGCTCGGCGGCGACCGGCTTGACTTCGGGCGGGGCGCCGCCGCCGCCCATCTCGGCATAATAGGCCTTGTACATCTCGCGGATGGTGGCCTCGGTGGCCTCGTCCTCCGACATGTCGCCGAGGCGTTTCTTGTAGCTTGCCAGGAAGTCCTGCGCCGCCGGCGGCAGGCCGGAGGCGCCGTTCAGCTTGGCGATCATCTTCCAGGTCGCGAAATCGGCACGGGCGCGGGTGTCGGCGCGGCGTGCGATCATCATGTCGGCGGCTTTGACCAAGAGTGCCTCGGGGCTCGTTCGTTACCATCCCTGACGGGTAGATCTAGACGTTACCCGTCAATAGCAGAAGCAGCTGCTTCAGAGAATCGGTCGTGGCGCGGAGCAGCCCCGACACAAGATCAAGATTGAGACCGAACTGGGAACCCGCCAGCGGCAGGAGGATCAAAAATCCGATGAGAATCAGCATGCCATAGGGCTCCAGCCGCGCAAACGGCCGGGCCAGCACCGATGGCAGCAAGCCGACCGCGACGCGGCCGCCGTCCAGCGGCGGTATCGGGAGCATGTTGAACACGGCGAGCAGGATGTTGAACGAGAAAATATTCCAAAGATTGCTGGCCACCCACCGGGCAGCCTCCGGCGGAACCAGGGGCAGGGCGTGGAACGCCAGTCCGGCCGCCAGCGCCAGCACGATGTTGGTGGCCGGTCCCGCGAGCGCCACCATCACCATGCCGGCGCGCAGCGGCTGCAGATTGCGAAAATCGACCGGCACCGGCTTTGCGTAGCCGAACAGGAACGGCGAGCCGGACAGCAGCAGCATGCCCGGCAGCAGGATCGTGCCGAACGGATCGATGTGCTTGAGCGGGTTGAAGCTGACGCGACCGAGTCGCAACGCCGTGTCGTCGCCGAAGCGCCAGGCGACGAAGGCGTGAGCGGCCTCATGAAAGGTGATGGCGATGATGATCGGCAGGATCCAGACGGAGATGCCGTAGAGGGAGATGTTCAAGGATCGGGGTTCCGGACGCGTTACGGCCCTACATAGGCACGATGGTTCCCCGATGCTACGCGGGATTCTCCGGAAATTGCGGCAGGCCGTCGTTGAGTTGCACCCAATCCATCTTTTCCGAGACCCAGATGTGCTCGGTCGGGGCAAAGGCGTTGCGGTCGTCGAAGCAGGCCAGGGCCACGCCGACCACCGGGCGCGTCTTGCGCCATGAGAACAGCCTGACGCCGCAGCGCGGGCAGAACATGCGGTCGAGCGCGTCGGAGGAGGGGAAGCGCGCGGTTTCGCCGGTGATCGTCAGCGCGTCGTGCGCGAACAGCGCGCGGGCGAAGAACGGCGCGCCCGTCGCCCGCTGGCAGTTGCGGCAGTGGCAGACGCGCACGTTGATCGGCTCGCCGGTGCATTGGAAGCGCACCGCGCCGCAGAAGCAGCCGCCGTGGTGGGTCATCAGGCAAGCTCCATGGGTCAGAAATCGTGTCGTCAGCGAGACGTGTAGGGTGGGCAAAGGCGCGAGGCAGTCATGCCTGTGTTCTCGCAATATCTCCGGCGCGCTGTGCCCACCGTCCTGATGGGCGAAAGCCGATGGTGGGCACGTCGCCGTCTGCGACGGCGCCTTTGCCCACCCTACACATGGGACGTACCAAACTAACCAAACTAATAAGTTGCGCGGCCGCCGGAAATGTCGAATACGGCGCCTGTCGAGAACGAGCATTCTTCCGAGGCGAGCCACGACACCAGCGCGGCCAGTTCCTCGACCAGCACGAAGCGGCCCTTCGGGATCTTCGACAGCATGAAATTGATGTGCGCTTCCGTCATCTGGTCGAAGATGGCGGTCTTCGCCGCGGCGGGCGTCACCGCGTTGACCGTGATGTTGTGCTGCGCCAGCTCTTTGCCGAGCGACTTGGTCAGCGCGATCAGGCCGGCTTTGGACGCCGAGTAGTGCGCAGCGTTCGGGTTGCCCTCCTTGCCGGCGATCGAGGCGATGTTGACGATGCGGCCATAGCCCTGCTTCAGCATCACCGGCACGATCGCCTTGGCGCAGATGAAGGGACCGTCGAGATTGATGCGCAGCACCTTGCGCCACTCCTCGAGATCGGTCTCCCACACCGTCTTGTTGATGCCGGCGATGCCGGCATTGTTGACCAGGATGTCGATGCCGCCGAACGCTGCCAGCGTCGCGTCACGGGCGCCTTCGACCGCTTTGGTGTCGGTGACGTCGACCTGCAGCGCCAGCACCTCCGAACCGATCGCCTGCGCGGTCTTCTCCGCCAGCGCGATGTCGTGATCCCAGATCGCGACCTTGGCGCCGGAGGCCTTGAAGCGCTCGGTGATGGCGCGGCCAAAGCCCTGCGCGCCGCCGGTGACCACGGCGCAGCGGTTGGTAAGGTCGATGTGGTTCATGATGTTTCCCCGGTCGATCTTTGTTGTCGTCATTCCGGGGCGCGCGCAGCGCGAACCCGGAATCTCGAGATTCCGGGTTCAGCCCTGCGGGCTGCCCCGGAATGACGGAGCACAACTACAGCGTCCAGCCGCCGTCGATGGTATGCGCTACGCCGGTCGTGAACGCGCTCTCGTCGCTGGCGAGATAGACCGCGAGATGGGCGATCTCCTCCGCCGTGCCGAGCCGGCCCATCGGCTGGCGCGAGATGAACATCTCCAGTCCGTTCGGGCCGGCCGAGGCCGCGCGTCCCAGCATCGAGGGCGTTTCGATCGTGCCCGGGCAGATGCAGTTGCAGCGGATGCGCTTGCCCACGAAATCGGCTGCGACCGAGCGCGTCAGCGCCGCCACGGCCGCCTTCGTCGCACCGTAGACGTAGCGGTTCGGCGCCGCCTTGAACACGCCCGCGGCGGAGGCGATGTTGACGATGGCGCCGCCGCCCTGATCGAGCATCTTCGGCAGGAAGGCGCGGATGGTGCGATGCATCGACTTGACGTTCAGATCGAACGAGAAATCCCAGTCGTCGTCGGAGCAGTCGAGGATGGTGCCGTTATGCACGAAGCCGGCGGCATTGAGCAGGATCTCAACCTTGCCGACCCGCTCGGCCATCGCGTTCACGGCCGCGGTGTTGCGCACGTCGAGCGTCGCGACCTCGGCAATGCCTTCGCTCTTCAGCGTGTTCAGGCCGTTCTCATCGATGTCGGTGGCGAATACGGTGGCGCCTTGACGCGCGAAGGCAATGGCACAGGCGCGGCCGATGCCGGCAGCGGCGGCGGTGACGAAGGCGCGCTTGCCCTTGAGACGGTCGGACATGGGGTCTCCCTGGAGATGCGATTTGATGTCTTCCGTCATCGCGAGCGCAGCGAAGCGATCCAGGGGCCGAACGAGGACTCCGGATTGCTTCGTCGCTTCGCTCCTCGCAATGACAGTGGTTGGCTTTGTGCGTTGTGATTAGTGATTATGCCGCGCCACACCGACGGTGCCGGCGATGTTGTGATAGCGCGTGGCAAGCTCCATGCAGGCGCCGGTGGACTGCTGGCCCACCGTGTTGCGATAGAGCTCCTGCCACGGCGTCTGGTTGGCGGGGTGCGGGAAGCCGCCCTTGGCCTTCAGCTCGGCGCGCCGCTTCGCGAGCTCCTCGTCCGAGATCAGGATGTTGGCCGAGCCCTTGTTGAGGTCGATGCGCACGCGGTCGCCGGTCTTGAGGATTGCGAGCCCGCCATCGGCGGCGGCCTCCGGCGACGCATTGAGGATCGAAGGCGACCCCGAGGTGCCCGACTGCCGGCCGTCGCCGATGCAGGGCAGGGACAGGATGCCACGTTTGATCAGCGCCGCCGGCGGCTGCATGTTGACCACCTCGGCGCCGCCGGGATAGCCGATCGGGCCGGCGCCGCGGATGAACAGCACGCAGTGCTCGTCGATCGCGAGCTGGGGATCGTCGATGCGGTCGTGATAGTCCTCCGGACCCTCGAACACGATGGCGCGGCCCTCGAACGCGTTGGGGTCCTTCGGGTTGACGAGATAGCGGTCGCGGAATTCCTTGGAGATCACGCTGGTCTTCATGATCGCGGAATCGAAGAGGTTGCCGCGCAGCACCAGGAAGCCGGCGTCCTTCACCAGCGGCTTGTCGTAGAACCAGATCACGTCGCCGTCGGGCTTCGGCGCCTCGCGGCAATTCTCACCCATGCTGCGGCCGTTGACGGTGATGACGTCCTCGTGGATGCGCCTGTGGCGCATCAACTCGCCGATCACGGCCGGCACGCCGCCGGCGCGATGGAATTCCTCGCCGAGATAGAAGCCTGCCGGCTGCATGTTGACCAGCAGCGGCACGTCGTGGCCGAACTTCTGCCAGTCGTCGATGTCGAGCTCGACGCCGACATGGCGCGCCAGCGCGTTGATGTGGATCGGCGCGTTGGTCGAGCCGCCGATCGCGGAGTTGGCGACGATGCAGTTCTCGAACGCCTTGCGGGTGAGAATGTCAGAGGGCTTGAGGTCCTCCCACACCATGTCGACGATGCGTGTTCCCGTCTCGTAGGCGATCTGGCCGCGCTCGCGATAGGGCGCTGGGATCGCGGCGCAGCCGGGCAGGGACATGCCGAGCGCCTCGGCCAGCGCATTCATCGTCGATGCCGTGCCCATGGTGTTGCAATGGCCGACCGAGGGCGCCGAGGAGGCGACGATCTCCATGAACTCCTCATAGCCGATCTCGCCGGCGGCGAGCCGCTCGCGCGACTTCCACACCACGGTGCCGGAGCCGGTGCGCTGACCCTCGTGCCAGCCGTTCAGCATCGGGCCGCCCGAGAGCACGATGGCGGGGATGTTCACGGTCGCCGCGGCCATCAAGCAGGCCGGCGTCGTCTTGTCGCAGCCGGTCGTCAGCACCACGCCGTCGAGCGGATAGCCGAACAGGATTTCGACCAGGCCGAGATAAGCGAGGTTGCGGTCGAGCGCGGCCGTCGGGCGCTTGCCGGTCTCCTGGATCGGATGGGTCGGAAATTCCATCGCGATGCCGCCGGCGGCGCGGATGCCCTCGCGGACGCGGTGCGCCAGCTCGATGTGATGGCGATTGCAGGGCGAGAGATCGTTGCCGGTCTGGGCAATGCCGATGATCGGCTTGCCCGACTGCAGCTCGGCGCGGGTCAGGCCGTAATTCAGATAGCGCTCGAGATAGAGCGCGGTCATGCCCGGATTGTGCGGATCGTTGAACCACGCCTGCGAGCGCAGCTTGCGGCTCTTGTCAGCGCCGTTGCCGGCATGCCCGTTCGACTTCGTCATGTGCTTTCTCCCGCAGTGCAAACGTGGCGAGGCCGGTCCGTCGTCTGCGCGCCGTGGCCCGCTGTCGAAGATCGCCTACGTCTTTCGTTCAAGTCGTTGTTGGTTCGAGTGGTTCTAATTCATGGTTTTTGGTTGCGCTACCATTTTGTTCCGGAAGCGCGCCCCGACGCGGGCTGGGGACTTGCGGCGGCGCGCTGCAAGGTCGAGCTCTGCCGTTCGATCACCTCGAAGCCGAGATCGACGACGCGCTCCGCCACGGGACGCCCTTCGACGGCGTCCATGATCATCGTTGCCGCGCGCCGGCCCATCTCGTAGCGATTGGTGCGCACGCTGGTGAGCGTCGGAACCGCCGCGGCCATGAATTCCATGTCGTTGAAGCCGACGATCGCGACCTGCTCGGGCACCGCGATGTGCCGGCGCTGGCATTCGAACAGCACGCCGAGGGCGAGATCGTCATTGGCGCAGAACACCGCGTCGAGATCCGGCGCCTTCATCAGCAGATCGGAGAACAGGCTGCCACCCATTGTGGTCGAGGTCGGAACAGGCGCCGTGACGATGAGACGCGGGTCGAACAAGCCGGCCTCCTTCATCGCGTTCTGATAGCCCTGCAGCCTGCGCTGCACCCTTGGGTCCATGCGGGCGCCGATGAAGCCGATGCGGCGGCAGCCCTGCGCGAGAAGGTGTGAAATGGCTGCAAAACAGGCATCGACATGCGAAAATCCGATCATCATGTCGATCGGGTCGGCGCCGAGCTCCATGATCTGCACGACGGGACAGTCCGCTGCCTGGATGATCGACCGGCTCTCCGCCGTCTGGTCGAGACCGGTCACGATCAAGCCGGCCGGCTTCTGCATCAGGAACAGCCGCAACAGGCGTTCCTCTTGCAGCACGCTGTAGCGGGTGTTGGCGAGCTGGATGCTGTAGCGGCTACCCTCGAACGCGTCATAGATGCCGCGCAGCACGTCGGAGAACACGTTGTTGGTGAGGGACGGTATCAGCACGCCGATCACTTCGGTGCGCTGCGAAGCGAGCGCGCGGGCGGCGAGGTTCGGCACATAGCCGAGCTCCTTGGCGGCACTCTCGATCCGCGTGCGGCGGCCGGCCGAGACCGTGGCGGGATTACGGAAGAAGCGTGACACCGTGATCGGGCTGACGCCCGCCAGTGCCGCAACTTCGGTCAGCCGAACTTTGCCCGGCTCGATGCGTTTCCGTCCCATGCCTCGCTCATAGCATAGGCGGTCTGGTACACAAGCGATATTGACAGCGCTATCACGCGGTTGCTAAGCGAGGCATTGCGGAAGCGAACTGAACTGCGGACAATGTCAGCCGAGCTGGTCCTTGTTTCAGATCCAGTCGGAGCGACCAGAGCCAACAACAAGGCCACGAAAAACAAGGCCACCAAAAACAAGACTGCACGACCAAGACTACAAAACGACAAGCGGCCTGATCAAACGGCCGAGAACAACGGTCAGAATGCCGCCGGCAAGCAGCCAATGCTGTCGGTCTTTGAGGAGGAAATTGATGTCGTCGGTGCAAATTCGCGACGTGCGCAAATCTTTCGGCGGATTCGAGGTGCTGCACGGCGTGACGATTCCGATCGAGGATGGCGAGTTCGTCGTGCTGGTCGGGCCGTCCGGCTGCGGCAAGTCGACGCTGCTGCGCATGCTCGCAGGGCTCGAGAACATCACCGCCGGAACCATCTCGATCGGCGAGCGCGTCGTCAACAACGTGCAGCCGAAAGAGCGCGACATCGCGATGGTGTTCCAGAACTACGCGCTCTATCCGCATATGACGGTCGCCGACAACATGGGCTTCTCGCTGAAGCTGCGCGGCGCACGGCCCGAGGACATCAAGAAGGGCGTCGCGCGCGCCGCCGAGATCCTGGCGCTGACGCCGCTGCTCGACCGCTATCCGCGCCAGCTCTCCGGTGGCCAGCGCCAGCGCGTCGCGATGGGCCGCGCCATCGTGCGCGATCCGCAGGTGTTCCTGTTCGACGAGCCGTTGTCGAACCTCGACGCCAAGCTGCGCGTCGCGATGCGCACCGAGATCAAGGAGCTGCATCAGCGGCTCAAGACCACCACCGTTTACGTGACGCACGACCAGATCGAGGCCATGACGATGGCCGACAAGATCGTCGTCATGCACGACGGTATCGTCGAGCAGATGGGCTCGCCACTCGATCTCTACGACAAGCCGGACAACCAGTTCGTGGCCGGCTTCATCGGCTCGCCGGCGATGAACTTCCTCAACGGCCACCTCAAATCCAACGGCTCGGTCTATGTCGAGACCGAGAACGGCGCCAGGCTGCCGATCCTCACCGCGCCGGCTGCCTCCGACGGCCGCCCCGTCGTCTACGGCGTCAGGCCCGAGCATCTCGAACTCGCCGATGACGGCATCGAGGCCGAAGTGGTCGTGGTCGAGCCGACCGGCTCGGAGACGCAGATCGTCGCCCGCATCGGCACCCAGGACATCATCGCGGTGTTCCGCGATCGCCACGAGGTCAATCCTGGGGCGAAGATCCATTTGCGTCCGCGCGCGTCGGCGGCGCATCTGTTCGACAAGGACAGCGGCCGGAGAATTTGACCAGCCGCACGGCGCGGAACTGACAACAAGCAAAACAAGCAAAATACTCAACGGGAGAAAACTTCAGATGGCTCATTTCCCCACCGATCGACGGTCTCTGCTCAAGGGCGGCGCGACCTTGCTGGCGGCTGCCGCGACCATGTCGGCCGAGGACCTGCTCGGCTACGCCAAGGCCTGGGCGCAGACCTCGCCCTTCAAGCCGGAGCCCGGCGCCAAGATCAACATGATGCGCTGGAAGCGCTTCGTCGAGGCCGAGGACGTGGCCTTCATGAAGATCGTCGACGCCTTCCAGAAGGCCAACAACGTCACCATCAACGTCTCCAACGAATCCTATGACGACGTCCAGCCCAAGGCCTCGGTCGCGGCCAATACGGGGCAGGGGCTCGACATGGTGTGGGGCCTCTACACGCTGCCCTTCCTGTTCTCCAACAAGTGCGTCGACATGACCGACGTCGCCGACTACCTCGGCAAGAAGTGCGGCGGCTGGACCGACTCGGGCAAGGCCTATGGCATGCTCGACGGCAAGTGGATCGGCATCCCGGTGGCCGCCACCGGCGGCCTCGTCAACTACCGCATCTCGGCGGCCGAGAAGGCCGGCTTCAAGCAGTTCCCGAAGGACCTCGCCGGCCTGTCCGAGTTCTTCAAGGCCATGAACAAGAACGGCACGCCGGGCGGCATGGCGCTCGGCCACGCCTCGGGCGACGCCAATGGCTGGGTGCACTGGGCGCTGTGGGCGCATGGCGGTAATTTGATCGACAAGGACAACAAGGTCGTCATCAACTCGCCTGAGACCGCCAAGGCGCTCGAATACGTCAAGGGCCTGTACGACAATTTCGTGCCGGGCACCGCGTCGTGGAACGACTCGTCCAACAACAAGGCGTTCCTCGCCGGCCAGCTCTACGCGACCGTCAACGGCATCTCGATCTATGTCACCGCCAAGAAGGAGGCGCCGCAGATCGCCGAGGACATGAACCACGCGCATCTGCCGCCCGGCCTCGACGGCAAGACCCGCGAGATGCATTTGGGCTTCCCGATCCTGGTGTTCAACTTCTCCAAGTACCCGCAGACCTGCAAGGCGTTCACCGCCTTCCTACTGGAGCCGGAGCAGTTCAATCCGTGGATCGAGGCGGCGCAGGGCTATCTGTCGCACTTCCTCAAAGGCTACGACGCCAACCCGATCTGGACGGTCGATCCGAAGAACACGCCGTATCGTGAGGTCGCGGCGACCGCGACCACGCCGGCCGGCCTCGGCAAGCTCGGCGAGGCGGCTGCGGCCGCGATCGCCGACTTCGTCCTGGTCGACATGTTCGCGAACTACTGCACGGGCCGCGAGGACGTGAAGACGGCGATGGCGAGCGCCGAGCGCTCCGCCAAGCGCATCTTCCGCTGAGGAAGATCGCCGACCTTGTAGGGTGGGCAAAGGCGCGCCGAGATCGAATCGAGAGATCGCGATCTATCGCGCGCCGTGCCCACCATACGGGTTGCTGACTGTCGTCATTGCGAGGAGCCGAAGGCGACGAAGCAATCCAGTTTCTTTGCTCGGCCCTGGATTGCTTCGCTTCGCTCGCAATGACGGAACGACTTTTCTATCCGTCCCGAACGCCGGTGGGCACGCTACGCTTTGCCCACCCTACGGTTCGAAGGGAGCTGCTCGACCCATGAGTACCATTCAGACCTCGTTGCCACGAGGCGCCGCCGTCGGCGAGCCCTCGGCATGGGTGCGCATCAAGACCAACCGCAACGTCATTGCGCTGTGGTTCATGCTGCCCGCGGCGGCCTTCCTGATCCTGTTCCTGGCCTATCCGCTGGGGCTCGGCGTCTGGATGAGCTTCACCGACGAGAAGATCGGCCGCACCGGCGTCTTCGTCGGGGTCGAGAACTATGAATGGCTGTGGGACGACTCGATCTTCTGGCTGTCGGTGTTCAACACGCTGCTCTACACGATCGTCGCGAGCGCCATCAAATTCGCGATCGGCCTGTATCTCGCGCTGCTGCTGAACCGGCACATGCCGTTCAAGGCCATGATCCGCGCCATCGTGTTGATCCCCTTCATCGTGCCGACCGTGCTGTCGGCGATCGCGTTCTGGTGGATCTACGATTCGCAGTTCTCGATCATCTCCTGGTCGCTGATCAAGCTCGGGGTCATCACTCAGAACATCAACTTTCTCGGTGACACCAACTGGGCGCGTGCCTCCGTCATCATCGCCAACATCTGGCGCGGCGTGCCGTTCGTCGCCATCACCTTGCTGGCCGGCCTGCAGACCGTGTCACCCTCGCTCTATGAGGCCGCCACGCTCGACGGCGCCACCAGTTGGCAGCGCTTCCGCTTCATCACCTATCCGCTGCTGACGCCGATCATCGCAGTCGTCATGACCTTCTCGGTGCTGTTCACCTTTACCGACTTCCAGCTGATCTGGGCACTCACCCGTGGCGGCCCCGTCAACGCCACCCACCTGATGGCGACACTGAGCTATCAGCGCGGCATCATCTCCGGACGGCTCGGCGAGGGCGCCGCGATCGCGACCGCCATGATCCCATTCCTGATGGCGGCGATCGCGATCTCCTGGTTCGGCATGCAACGGCGCAAATGGCAGCAAGGATCCGACCAATGACCGACACCACGCTGCACGCCAAGGCGCCCACCACGGCCGGCTCCGACGAATCCGAGGGCATGAGCTACCTGGAGTCGCTGCCGCGCCGGCTGATCACGCTGTATCTGCCGCTGTTCATCATCCTCGTGGTGCTGCTGTTCCCGTTCTACTGGATGGGGCTGACGTCGATCAAACCCGACGAGCAACTGATCGACATGGAGAAGTACAACCCGTTCTGGGTGGTGCATCCGACCTTCAAGCACATCTCCAAGCTCTTGTTCGAGACGCAGTATCCGCGCTGGCTCTGGAACACGATGTATGTCGCGGTCGGCGCGACCACGCTGTCGATCTTCGCCTCCGTGCTCGCGGCCTATGCGATCGTGCGGCTGCGCTTCAAGGGCGCCGACACCGTCGGCGTGCTGATCTTCTTCGCCTATCTGGTGCCGCCGTCGATCCTGTTCATCCCGCTGGCCTCGGTGATCCAGGCCTACGGCTTGTTCGACTCGCCGCTGTCCTTGATCCTGGTCTATCCGACGCTTCTCATTCCGTTCTCGACCTGGCTCTTGATGGGCTACTTCAAGACGATCCCGTTCGAGCTCGAGGAATGCGCCCTGATCGACGGCGCCAGCCGCTGGCAGATCCTGGTCAAGATCGTGGTGCCGCTCGCGGTACCCGGCCTGATCTCGGCCTTCATCTTCTCGTTCACCCTGTGTTGGAACGAGTTCATCTATGCCCTGACCTTCCTGCAGTCGACGCCGAACAAGACGGTGCCGGTCGCCATCGTCAACGAGTTCGTCGACGGCGACATCTACAAATGGGGATCGCTGATGGCCGGCGCCCTGGTCGGCTCGCTGCCGCTCGTGATCCTTTACGCCTTCTTCGTCGAGCACTATGTGTCGGCGATGACCGGCGCGGTGAAGGAGTAGGCGAGATTCGCGTGTTCCGTCATTGCGAGCGCAGCGAAGCAATCCAGAGCTATGGAGAAGACTCTGGATTGCTTCGTCGCTTCGCTCCTCGCAATGACGACCAGTTTTCGTAGGGTGGGCAAAGCGAAGCGTGCCCACCGTCGTCCGGCATCACCCGGTGCTGCGGTGGGCACGGCGCTATGCGCCTTTGCCCACCCTACATTTTGAAGGAGCACTCCCTTGCATATTCTCGTTCTCGGCGCCGCCGGCATGGTCGGACGCAAGCTGGTCGAGCGTCTCGTTCGCGATGGCCGCCTCGGCGAGGCCGCCATCACCCGCATGACCCTGCAGGACATCGTGGCGCCGGCGAAGCCGGATACGAGCATCGCGGTCGAGACCATCGCCGGCGATTTCGCCGTCGCAGGTTTTGCCGAGAAGCTGGTCGCCGCGCGTCCGGACGTGATCTTCCATCTCGCCGCGATTGTCTCCGGCGAGGCCGAGCTCGATTTCGACAAGGGCTACCGCATCAATCTCGACGGCACGCGGATGCTGTTCGACGCGGTCAGGCTGATCGGCGACGGCTACAAGCCGCGCCTCGTCTTCACCTCGTCGATCGCGGTGTTCGGCGCGCCGTTCCCCGACGCCATCGGCGACGAGTTCGTCAATGCGCCGCTGCTCAGCTACGGCACCCAGAAGGCGATCGGCGAGCTGCTGCTGGCCGATTACAGCCGCCGCGGCTTCTTCGACGGCGTCGGCATTCGTCTGCCGACCATCTGCATCCGCCCCGGCGCGCCCAACAAGGCCGCCTCCGGCTTCTTCTCCAACATCCTGCGCGAGCCCTTGGCCGGCAAGGAGGCCGTGCTGCCGGTGTCCGAGGACGTCCGGCACTGGCACGCGACGCCGCGCTCCGCTGTCGGCTTCCTCCTGCATGCCGCGACCATGGACACCGCGCGGATCGGCCCGCGCCGCAACCTCACCATGCCCGGCCTGTCGGCGACCGTCGGCGAGCAGATTGCCGCGCTCCGGCGCGTCGCTGGTGACAACGTCGCGGCTCGCATCAAGCGGGTTCCCGATCCCTTCATCATCGGCATCGTCGACGGCTGGCCGCGGAATTTCGAGGCCAAGCGGGCCCGCGAACTCGGCTTCACCACGGAAGAAAAGACCTTCGACGACATCATCCGGATTCACATCGAGGACGAACTCGGTGGTAAGTTCGTGGCCTGAGAACGCCACCAGCCTCTGGACTCAAATGGCGCGAAGCGCCATTTGAGCAGGGAGATAGTCGGGAGAGAGAGCATGACCGCCAGCATCGTCGGATGGGCGCATACGCCGTTCGGGAAGTTCGACGCCGAGACCGTCGAGAGCCTCGTCGTCAAGGTCGCCAACGAGGCGATCGCGGATGCCGGAATCTCGGCCGGCGACGTCGACGAGATCGTGCTCGGCCATTTCAACGCCGGCTTCTCGCCGCAGGATTTCACGGCATCGCTGGTGCTGCAGGCCGACCCCGCGCTGCGCTTCAAGCCGGCGACGCGGGTCGAGAACGCCTGCGCCACGGGCTCGGCCGCCGTGCACCAGGGTATCCGGGCGATTGCCGCCGGTGCCGCGAAAATCGTGCTCGTGGTCGGCGTCGAGCAGATGACGCGCACGCCGGGGCCGGAGATCGGCAAGAACCTGCTCAAGGCGTCGTACCTGCCGGAGGATGGCGACACCGTCGGCGGCTTCGCCGGCGTGTTCGGCAAGATCGCGCAGGGCTATTTCCAGAAATACGGCGACCAGTCCGACGCGCTGGCGCTGATCGCCGCCAAGAACCACAAGAACGGCGTCGCCAACCCCTATGCACAGATGCGCAAGGATTTCGGCTTCGAGTTCTGCCGCTCCGAGAGCGAGAAGAACCCCTATGTCGCCGGTCCGCTGAAGCGCACCGATTGCTCGCTGGTGTCCGACGGCGCCGCCGCGCTGGTGCTGGCCGACAGCGAGACCGCGAAGTCGTTCGCCAAGGCGGTGAATGTCCGCGCCACGGCGCATGCGCAGGATTTCCTGCCGATGAGCAAGCGCGACATCCTTGCCTTCGAAGGCTGCACGGTGGCCTGGCAGCGCGCGCTGGAGAAGGCGGGCGTCACGCTGTCCGATCTCTCCTTCGTCGAGACCCATGACTGCTTCACCGTCGCCGAGCTGATCGAGTACGAAGCGATGGGCCTGACCCCGAAAGGGCAGGGCGCCCGCGCCATCAAGGAAGGCTGGACGCTCAAGGACGGCAAGCTGCCGGTCAATCCGTCCGGCGGCCTCAAGGCCAAGGGCCACCCGATCGGCGCCACCGGCGTCTCCATGCACGTGATGACCGCGATGCAGCTCACCGGCACGGCGCCCGAGGGCATGCAGCTCCCCAACGCCAAGCTCGGCGGCATCTTCAACATGGGCGGTGCGGCCGTGGCCAACTACGTGTCGATCCTGGAGCCGGCGAAGTAGGCGAGGTCCATCCTCCGTCATTGCGAGCGAAGCGACGCAATCCAGGGCCGAGCATGCTGCCCTGGAATGCGTCGTCGCTGCGCTCCTCGCAATGACGGTGATACAGGAGAGCTTCCGCGATGCGGAAGCTCTTTGTCATTCGCTGGTCCGATTGCCTATCATGATCATCTCCACCGAACGTCTGACCTTGCGCGAGTGGCGCGACGAGGACCGGGCGCCGTTCGCGGCGATGTCCGCCGATCCGGCCGTGATGCAATTCCTCCGCGCGCTGCCAACGCGGCAGGACTCGGACCGGTGGATCGATTTCCAGATCGCCCATCAGGCCGCGCACGGCTTCGGCTTCTGGGTGGTCGAAGACCGCGCCACCGGCACTTTCCTCGGCGCCACCGGTCTGTTCCGCGTCACCTTCGACGCGCCGTTCACGCCGGCGGTCGAGATCGGCTGGCGGCTGGCGCGCGCGGCCTGGGGGCAGGGGATCGCGACGGAGGCAGCGCGCGCGTCGCTCGCGTTCGGCTTCGATGAGCTCGGCCTTGATGAGATCATCGCCTATGCCGCGCCGGCCAATCACGCCTCGCAGAACGTCATGCGCAAGCTCGGCATGATCCGCGACGAAGCGTCCGATTTCGATCATCCGCGGGTCGAGGCGGACAGTCCGCTGCGCCGGCAGGTGATGTACCGGCTGCCACGCGAGATGTGGGCCAAGAGCGAGATGCGGTAGGGTGGGCAAAGCGGCCGCCGAAGGCGGCAGCGTGCCCACCGTCGGGCGGCGTGCGGATCAGCAGGATGGTGGGCACGGCGCCATTGCGAGCGCATGCGTGGAGAGAGCGCGGCAGCGCCTTTGCCCACCCCAGGGTGCCATTCTGGTAGCCCGGATGAGCGCAGCGATATCCGGGTCCATCGCGACAGCTCGTGTGACCCCGGATGTCGCTGCGCTCATCCGGGCTACGGCTTCCAGACCTTTTCCTCGCTGAAGCCGAGCTCGGCAAAATCCTTCGTCCGGAACGAGGCGTCATCCGCCGGAAAGAACTCGTCCAGCTGCGGCGGCTTCACCGACGTGCTCGACAGCATGGCATGCGCCTGGCCGCGGTGGTGGATGTCGTGCTGGAACAGATGCAGCAGGAGGCGGTCGCAGCGCTCGTTCTGCACGCGGCTCTCGCGGTTGATGCGTACGTTCACGTCGAGCCGCGCCGGTGTCAGCGCCTCGCAGAACGCAATCAGCCGGCGGTCCATCGCGCTCTGCGCCTTCGCAAGATCGGCCAGGCGCGGGAACGGCACCTCGTTCTGCCACGCCATCGGGCCGAGCCAGCCGCCTTCCAGCGCATCGATGTAGAACAGATCGATGATGTAGATGTGGTTCAGCGTCCGCTGCAGGCTCGGGAAAAAGCCCGTGCGCTCGGCGGCGAAATCCTCGGCGCTGAGCTGGCCGCAGGCGGTCAGCAGCCGGTGATTGGCCCATGCATTGTTATAGGCGAAGGCACGAAAGGTCTGGACGAGATCGGCGGGCATTGGGACAGGGCACCCCGTGATGGCTCGCTTCAGATCATACGGAACTGATCACGCCATTCACCACCGATTTCCGCAGCCATCCATGCACCATCCCCATGCGCGTTGCGGAACTCTGCCACAATTGGTCGCGGTGCATCGCTGCGCCTCCTGTGCAACAAGTTGAGATGCCGCACGACACACCCCTCATCGCGACCATCGTCGCCGGCCTTGGACTGGCCTTCGTCTTCGGAGCGCTCGCGCAGCGGTTCCGGTTCCCGCCGCTGGTCGGCTACCTCCTCGCCGGCGTTGCCGTCGGTCCATTCACGCCGGGCTTCGTCGCCGACCAGGCGCTGGCGACCGAACTGGCCGAGCTCGGCATCATTCTCCTGATGTTCGGCGTCGGCCTGCATTTCTCGCTCAAGGACCTGATGTCGGTGCGCGCCATCGCCGTGCCCGGCGCGATCGTGCAGATCACGGTGGCGACCCTGATGGGCATGGCCTTGAGCTGGGCGATGGGCTGGTCGATCGGCGGGGGGCTCGTGTTCGGTCTCGCGCTCTCGGTCGCCAGCACCGTGGTGCTGCTGCGCGCGATGCAGGAGCGCCGGCTGATGGACACCGAGCGTGGCCGCATCGCGGTCGGCTGGCTCATCGTCGAGGATCTCGCGATGGTGCTGGCGCTGGTGCTGATCCCGGCCTTTGCCAGCCTGCAGAACGGCAATGGCGACGTCGCCGCCGCCGATCCGCTCGCCGCCCGCTTCGGCCTCGGGCTGACCGGCGTGCTGCTGCTGACCTTCGTCAAGGTCGGCGTGTTCATGGCGGTGATGCTGCTGGTCGGCCGCCGCTTGATCCCGTGGATCCTGCACTACATCGCCCACACCGGCTCGCGCGAGCTGTTCCGCCTCGCCGTGCTCGCGATCGCGCTCGGCGTCGCCTTCGGATCGACAAAACTGTTCGGCGTGTCGCTCGCGCTCGGCGCCTTCTTCGCCGGCATGATGCTCGGCGAGTCGCCGCTGAGCCAGCGCGCCGCGCAGGAATCGCTGCCGCTGCGCGATGCCTTCGCGGTGCTGTTCTTCGTCTCCGCCGGCATGCTGTTCGATCCGGGAAGCGTCATCCGCGAGCCCTGGCCGCTGCTCGCCACCTTGTTCATCATCCTGTTCGGCAAGTCGGTTGCCGCGTTCCTGATCGTGATCGCATTCCGCCATCCCACGTCGACGGCGCTGACGATCTCCGCGAGCCTCGCCCAGATCGGCGAGTTCTCCTTCATTCTCGCCGAGATCGGCGGTGCCTCGAACCTGCTGCCGAAAGCGGGCCGCGACCTGATCCTGGCCGGTGCCATCATCTCGATCATGCTCAATCCGCTGATGTTCGCCGCGCTGGATTGGCTGCTGCCGCGGCTGGAGCGCCGCCGCGCCGATGCCTCGACGCCGGCCGCAACACCGCCGGCCGAGATCCCGGTGACACAACTGACCGAGCACACGATCATCGTCGGCTATGGCCGCGTCGGACGCCTCGTCGGCGAGGCGCTGCAGCAGCGCGGGCATCCGTTCCTTGTGGTGGAGACGTCGGAGGACATCCCGAAGCAACTGAAAGGCGCCGGCGTCGAGACCATCACGGGCAACGCCGCGCGCAGCAACGTGCTGCGCGCGACCAATCCGGCCCTGGCGCACGCGCTGGTCATCGCCATCCCCGAGGCGTTCGAGGCCGGGCAGATCGTCGAGCAGGCGCGCGCCGCCAATCCGGCGCTGCACATCGTGGCGCGGGCGCATTCCGATGCCGAGGTCGATCATCTCAAGTCGCTGGGCGCCGACAAGGTCATCATGGGCGAGCGCGAGATCGCGCGCGGCATGATCGAGGAATTGGATACGAGGCCACCCGACGCCGCCCCCGAGCTGGCGCCGGAGCGGACGGCGGAGGGGGTGCAGGTCCAGGCGTAGAACGCGTAGCCCGGGTGAGCGAAGCGACACCCGGGTTCATTCGCACAGCTCGTGTGACCCCGGATATCGCTTCGGTCATCCGGGCTTCGGGCCTATGGCTGCGTCGAGCGGCGAATTTCGCTTGTGCCTTCAGGCTGATTTGCCCTGTCCAGTCCCCGCGCGAAAAATATTCATGTTTCGTTTTTACAGAAAATATGTTTCACTCCCGCCATCCTGCTTCGCCATGAGGGGCGCTTCGCGATCGTCACGAACGTTGAGGCAGGGAGGCGGTGGCCGCGACGTGTCGCAGCGTAGCTTGTCTGCGCGGACGAACGGCATGGCGCGGACGTGAAGTCGCGTGGTCCCGGCATCCCGACGCTGATGCCAAGCCTAAGGGGCATGATGATCCCAACGGCGACGGTGGCCAAAAGCCGGTGCACCGAGGAGATCGCGAAGTAAGCGTGAAAACCATCGCGCAGGGAAGGCCGGGTCGGTCCGGCTGAACCTGTGGTTCTCTCCCCGTGCTTTCTCTCGCACGGGGGCCACGGGTGCCAGTCGGCACCCGGCCTTCCCTGCGCCCTCTGTTTCGAAGGGGGCGGCTTCGATCAGCACAGCTCGGACAGATCCTGTCGCGAGGCCCCTGATGCTCGCGTGGTTGCTGGAAGCAGACCTTGCCTTACTCCGGCATCATCTCGCCGGAGCCGCCGAACTCGGCCGGGAAATCCTTCAGCTTCGGCAGGCCGTCCCTGATGGGCAGCACCGTCTCCGCGTAGTTGACGTGCACGCCGGGCGTGAACTTCAGCGTCGGAATCGTCGCGGCATAGACGTCGATCATGCCGAGCGGCGGGTGGTCGGTCATCAGATGTCCGCCACACTTGGTGCAGTACTTGCGGTAGCTCATGTCGGTCTTGTGGTAGGTGCCGATCGCATCGGCGCCCTTTGTCACCCGCACGCTCTGTGGCTTCCACAGGGTGAAGGCGTTGACCGGGCCGGCCGACCAGGACCGGCACGACGAACAATGGCAATAGCCCATTGCCTCCGGCTCGCCGTCGGCCTCGATCTCGACCGTGCCGCAGAAGCATTTGCCCTGATAGAGCGTCATGAGAGCGTTCTCCCTCGTGTGTGTTCTGGATGTTGGACCGGCATGCTGACACACCTGAACGTTGAAATGGAATCCTAGAATGCAGCTCGCTGCAGGGAACATCTGGTGCAGCGCAGCGGTCCTCGTCCGTGATCCGCGACACGGAATGTTGCGGCGGGGATCAGACGCATGGCCCCATACCCGCAGGCCCGCTTGCTAGGGAACATCAGGTGCCGTTAGCTCTGGCGACAACAAGGATCGAGGGAGCCGACGCCACGATGGGACCGCTTGCGGGCATCAAGGTCATCGACATGACCACCGTGCTGATGGGGCCGTATGCTGCCCAGACGCTCGGCGACTACGGCGCAGATGTCATCAAGGTGGAATCGCCGGAAGGAGACGTCACCCGCAAGATCGGCCCCTGGCATCATCCGGGCATGGGGCCGGTCTATCTCAATACCAACCGCAGCAAGCGCGTGATCTGCCTCGACCTCAAGAAGCCCAGGGGACGCGAGGCCGCGCTGCGGCTCATCAAGGACGCCGACGTCCTGCTCTACAACATCCGGCCGCAGGCGATGGCGCGGCTGAACCTCGGCTATGATGTCGTCTCCGCGCTCAATCCGCGGCTGATCTATGCCGGCGTGTTCGGCTTCGGCCAGGACGGTCCCTATGCGGCCAAGCCCGCCTATGACGACCTGATCCAGGGTGGGGCGGCGCTGTCGCACCTGATGGCGGTCGCCGGTGACGGCACCCCGCGCTATGTACCCAATGCGCTGGTCGACCGCATCGTCGGCCTGACCGCGGTCGGCGCCATCTGCGCCAGCCTCGTGCATCGCGACCGCACCGGGCGCGGCCAGCGTCTCGACGTGCCGATGTTCGAGACCATGTCGGCCTTCATCATGGGCGACCACATGGGCGGGCTCACCTACGAGCCGCCGCTCGACAAGGGCGGCTATGCGCGGCATTTGTCGCCCGACCGCCGGCCCTACAAGACCGCCGACGGCCACATCTGCGTGATCGTCTACAACGACAAGCAATGGGACGCGTTCTTCACCGCGTCAGGCCGCACCGATCTGCGGGCCGATGACCGGTTCAACAGCTTTGCCCGGCGTGCCGCCAACATCGATTTCGTCTATGCCGAGCTCGCGCGCATCTTTCAGACGCGCACCACGGCCGAATGGACCGATCTGCTGGATGCCGCCGATATTCCGGTCATGCCGATGCACGATCTCGAAAGCCTGCTGAACGATCCGCACCTCGTGGCGACCGATTTCTTTCCCGTGGTCGAACATCCGACCGAAGGTCCGATCCGCAGCACCCGCGTTTCCGCGACCTGGTCCGAGACCAAGGCCGAGCCGCAGCGTCTGGCGGCGCGGCCGAACGAGCATGGCGCGCAGATTTTGCGCGAGCTTGGTTTCTCGGACGAGGAGATCGATGCGATGATCCGCGACGGCGTGACGACGCCGGCGCCAGCCAGGGAGTGAGACGATGGATTTCGCGCTCTCCGCCAACCAGGAATCGATCCGCGACGCGGTGGCAAGAATCTGCGCTGATTTCGACGACGCCTACTGGCTGAAGAAGGACAAGGAGGGCGGCTTCCCCTTCGACTTCCACAAGGCGCTGGCAGATGCCGGCTGGCTCGGCATCTGCATCCCGGAAGAGTTTGGCGGCTCCGGCCTCGGCATTCTCGATGCTGCGATCATGATGCGCAGCATCGCCGAATCCGGCGCCGGTATGTCCGGTGCCTCGGCGATCCACATGAACGTGTTCGGGCTTAATCCGGTCGTCGTGTTCGGGACTAAAGAGCAGTGCGCGCGGATGCTGCCGGGTATCGTCGATGGCAGCGAGAAGGCCTGCTTCGCGGTGACCGAGCCCAACACCGGACTCAACACCACCCAGCTCAAGACCCGCGCCGTGCGCAAGGGCGACCGCTACATCGTCAACGGCCAGAAGGTGTGGATCTCGACCGCGCAGGTCGCCGAGAAGATCCTGCTGCTGGCGCGAACGACGCCCTTGGAGGAGGTGAAGCGCCCGACCCATGGGCTCAGCCTGTTCTACACGGATTTCGATCGCAGCCGGATCAAGGTGCACGAGATCGAGAAGATGGGCCGCAAGCCGGTCGACTCCAACGAGCTGTTCTTCGAGGATGTCGAGATCCCGGTCGAGGACCGCCTGGGCGAGGAGGGGCGGGGCTTCGACTACATTCTGCATGGGATGAACCCCGAGCGCATCCTGATTGCCGCCGAAGCCGTCGGGCTCGGTCATCTCGCGCTGTCACGTGCGAGCGCCTATGCGCGGACGCGCAACGTGTTCAACCGCCCGATCGGTCAGAACCAGGGCATCCAGCATCCCCTGGCGAAGAACTGGATGGAGCTGGAGGCCGCCTGGCTGATGGTGCTGCAGGCCGGCTGGCAATATGACCAGGGCCTGGCGTGTGGCCCGGCCGCCAACGCCGCGAAATATCTCGCGGCAGAGGCCGGCTTTCACGCCTGCGAGCAGGCGGTGATGACCCATGGCGGCTTCGGCTACGCGCGCGAGTATCACGTCGAGCGTTACCTGCGCGAATCCCTGATCCCCCGCATCGCCCCGATCAGCCCGCAACTGATTTTGTCCTTTATCGCCGAGAAGGTCCTCGGCCTGCCGAAGTCGTATTGAGATGTCGTAGTGGGACGAGCCTGTATTGAGATGATGAACCATTCAGCTGTCAGGGACGAACGCTGCCTGCATTCCCTCCCCCCTTGTGGGGGAGGGGCAGGGAGGGGGGTACCCAGCAAAGATTCGTTGTGTGGCCGTCATTCCGGGGCGCGACGAAGTCGCGAACCCGGAATCTCGAGATTGTTTTGCGCATTCGTTTCTCAGCTCGAGATTCCGGGTTCATCGCTGCGCGATACCCCGGAATGACGGCAGAGGGCATGGCGCGATGACCTATATCGCCGGCACTGGCCTGACATCCTTCGGCCGTCACGACGGCCGCTCCTCGCTCGATCTCATGAGCCTGGCCGCGCAGCTCGCGCTCGACGATGCCGGGCTGAGGCGGCGCGACATCGACGGCATCCTGTGTGGCTATTCCACGGTGTCGCCGCACATCATGCTCGCGACCGTGTTCGCCGAGCATTTCGGCCTCACGCCGTCCTATGCTCACGCCGTCCAGGTCGGCGGCGCCACCGGGCTCGCGATGGCAATGCTGGCGCATCAATTGGTCGAGGCCGGCGTGGTCAAGCACATGCTCGTGGTCGCCGGCGAGAACCGCCTGACCGGGCAGAGCCGCGACGCCTCGATCCAGGCGCTGGCGCAAGTCGGCCATCCCGACTACGAGTTGCCGCTGGGGCCGACCATCCCTGCCTATTACGGCCTCGTCGCCTCGCGCTACATGCACGAATACGGCGTCACCGAGCATGACCTCGCCGAGTTCGCCGTGCTGATGCGGGCGCATGCGCTGGATCATCCCGGCGCGCAGTTCCAAGAGCCGATCACGGTGGCCGACGTCATGGCATCGAAGCCGGTGGCGCGGCCGCTGAAGCTGCTCGACTGCTGTCCGGTCTCCGACGGCGGCGCCGCCATCATCATCAGCCGCGAGCCGACCGGAGCGACAGCGGTGCGCGTGCGCGGCTGCGCCCAGGCGCACACGCATCAGCACGTCACGGCGGCGCCGGCCCTGAGCGAGCTCGGTGCCGAGATTGCGATCGCGAAGGCGAAGGCAGCGGCGGGTGTGGACATCAAAGACGTCGACTACGCCGCCGTCTATGACAGTTTCACCATCACGCTCTGCATGCTGCTCGAGGATCTCGGCCTCGCCGGCCGCGGCGAGGCGGCGGCGCGGGTCAGGGCCGGTCATTTCAGCCGCGACGGCGCCGTGCCGCTCAACACCCATGGCGGGCTGCTCAGCTACGGTCATTGTGGCGTCGGCGGCGCCATGGCGCATCTGAGCGAAGCGCATCTGCAGATGACGGGGCGCGCCGGACCTCGCCAAGTCCGCGAAGCAGCGCTGGCGCTGCTGCACGGCGATGGCGGCGTGCTGTCCTCGCATGTCAGCATGTTCTGGGAGCGGGTGCGATGAGCGAATCGGCAGACTGGACCAGGGGTGTTGCAACGATTCGCTTTCAGCGCTGCGCGTGCTGCGTCCACCTGCAGTATTTCCGCCGCGACTTCTGCGCGGCCTGCGGCTCGCTTGCGCTCACCGATCACGCGGCGACGGGCGAAGGCACCATCTATGCGGCATCATTGGTCTGCCGGGCCGCGACTCCAGAGACGCGCGCGCATGTGCCCTACAACATCGTGCTGGTGGATATGCGCGAGGGCTTTCGCATGATGGCCCATGGCGACCACGAACTTGCGATCGGCGATCTCGTCACGGCCCGCTTCGTCACCTTCGCCGGCGGCATCGTGCCGTACTTCGGGAAAGTCAAATGAAGATGGGGAACAGAACGACGTCTGAAAAGGTCGACCGCAGGCGGCCGAGGCGGGACGATACGCAACACACATTCGTCCCGACCCGGATCGCCGCGCGATTGACGCAAAACTGTTACGCTACGCTCACCAACTCAAACGCAACTCTACTCGGTCGTTCGCGTGAGCAATCAAGCTCACATTCCTACCTACGGGCGATGAAGAAACTGCGACGCAGAACCTCCAGACAGCCCTTCATCGCCCGTAGAACAGGACGCTGGCGATGACGATCATGGACGTCACCGCCAGCATATGCGCGAGTGCCTCCGACGTTGCCCTCTTAGTGGCTTCCTTCATGCCGTTCCTCCCTGGACACTGGACACGACTCTCCGTGGCGCAAATACACACGCTACGTCGGCTGGAATTTTACTCGGAACACCCCACTTCGACGTCCGCTTCGCGAGTCCCCACTCGGCGTTCATCGACGGTTCAGAACATCGTCGGGTAATGCGGCGTGAATTGGGCTCGCTTATGGTTGTCCTGCGACCGAGTCCCGGTAACGTTTAGGCGAGCCCGTACAAATACGAGTGATGCGAATTATCGACCGAAAGCTGTTAGTTACTGTGGATTGCAACCTTGAGTAATTGTTTGCTTCGACCGCGTGCGACACTTCGATGACGGACTTCGACGCACTGAGATCAGTCTGCCGCAAGCAAATTGAGCCGCGCATTGGCGACAGTCAGACGCTCGGCCAACAGCTGCGCCAGATTGCGCATGATCCGCTCGCCGGCTTTCGGATGTCGCACGCGGAAACGTTCGAAATCCACCAGCGAGATCTCGAAAGCGGTGGCCGAGAAATCCGCGACGACGTCGGCGGAGCGCACGGGCTCCAGCAGTGCCATCTCGCCGAAGCATTGCCCTGCCGTCAGCGTCGCGAGCCGGATGCCGTCGGGCAGGGTGACGTGGACGACGCCGGAGCGCAGGAAGAACAACGAGGCCGCAGCATCGCCGGCCGCGAGGATGCGTTCGCCCTGCTGATAGTGCCGGATGATCGCCAGTGCCGCGAGCTCATGGCGCTCGTCCGCGGAGAGCCCCGCGAGCAGCGGCTGCTCGGCGAGCTCGGTGGTTTCGAGGAAATCGATGGCGCCGCCATAGCGATAGACGATCTGGTCCTCGGCCCATTCGATCGCGGTGTCGAGCAGGTAGAAGTCGCGCACGTTCTTGCTGTCGCCGGTACGGGCCGCGATCTCCTGCCATTCCGGCGAGCTGCGTCGGATGCCCGACAGCACGACGGTGACGTGGAAGTCGGCGAGCTCGTGAAACAGCTCGGAGAGCAGGCGCAGGCCTGCTTGTGTCATCGCGGTGACGCGGTGGAGGTCGACGATGACGAATTGCGGTCGCGTGCTCGCCGCAAGCTGGCGCGAGACGTAGTCGACGCTGGAAAGAGACAGCGTGCCGACCAGCTCGAGCACGCGCACCGCGTCGGGATGGGCGGAGAGGATGTTGCGCTCCTGAGCGCGGCGGCTGCGTCGCGACGGATTGGCGCCGATGTCGTAGTCGGCGATGATCGTGGTGCGCGCATCGTCGGAACGGTTCAGCATGTGCAGGCCGTAATGCGCCGACAGCGCCTCGCAGACCTTGATGCCGCGCACGCTGTTGCCGTGACCGTCGAGCCTGGGCGAATAGCTGCCGAGCCCGAGCCGTGCCGGCAGGCTTGCCAGGATGCCGCCGCCGACGCCGCTCTTGGCGGGAATGCCGACGCGGTAGATCCACTCGCCGGCGAAGTCATACATGCCCGACGAGGTCATCACCGACAGCGTGCGCGACACCGCATAGGGCGTCACCACCTGTTCGCCGGTGACCGGATTGACGCCACGATTGGCGAGCGTGGCCGCCATGATCGCGCAGTCGCGCGCTGTGACGAGCACGGCGCATTGCCTGAAGTAGACCGCGAGCACGTCGTCGACAGGCTCCCTGATGACGTCGGAAGTCCGCAGCAGATAGGCGATCGCGCGGTTGCGATCGCCGGTGGCGGCTTCCGATGCGAACACCGCGTCGTCGACATCGAGCTTGCGGCCGGCGAAGCGGCCGAGCGCATCGCGGATGGTCTCGAAGGCGTCGTCGTGCCGTGCCCTGCGGATCAGGCCGCTGCAGGCGATCGCGCCGGCATTGACCATCGGATTGAACGGGTGGTTCTCGGCATTGAGCCGGATCGAATTGAAGGGATCGCCGGACGGCTCGACGCCGATCACGCGCTCGACCTCGTCGGAGCCGAGCGTATCGAGCGCGAGCGCGAACACGAACGGTTTCGACATTGATTGAATCGTGAACGGCACGCGGCTGTCGCCGACCTCATAGACATGGCCGTCGAGCGTGGCGAGGCTGATGCCGAAATGCGCCGGGTCGGCTTTACCGAGCTCGGGAATGTAGTTCGCGACCGCGCCGTCGTGGTCAGGCCAGAAGTCGGCATGGCAGGCCGACAGGAAGCGCTGCAGCGGCGGCATCGCGGCCGTCGCCCAATGCTGCGGATGTCGGATCGGCCGGGGGTGGGTGGTCATGGGAAGCTCGGCGGGGAACAAGGTCTCGCGCTGGTTATGTCGCAGCCGCGAGGGCGCAGCCAGCCCACACTTGTCGCAACACTGGTCAAATGTTGCCGCTGCTCACCGATTGAGCGGGAGCCTGCCGGCGCAGTGCTGCGCTTCGGAACCGGCGATCGTGGTCATCTCCGACCCGTGCTGCCGATTGCCGGGGAGATGCCGAGTCTTGTGCCAACACGCTGAAGAATGGCGGCTTTTAGAGACGGTCTACTGTTGTGACGGCAAAACGGCTGGGTTAGCTTGTTCAATAAGCGGAATATCATTCCGCATGACGGAATTGGTGGGAAACGCATGGGACGACGGTCTGAGCGATTGAGCAGGAGCAGCATGCTGCCCGGAGATCTCGCCGGCGAGGGCGAGGTCATTCAGGTGGTGTCGCGGGCGTTCGACGTGCTTCGCTGTTTCGAGGGGCACGAGGCGCGGCTCGGCAATCTCGAAATCTCCAACCGCTGCGGCCTGCCGCGGTCGACGGTGTCGCGGCTGACACACACGCTGACGCGCATGGGCCAGCTGGTCTACCTGCCGCGCGATCAGAAATACCGCATCGGCCCGAGCGCCGTGGCGATGAGCACGTCGATGACCAGAGGCTTGCAGTTGCGCAATCTGATCCGGCAGCGGCTGCAGGACGTCGCCGAGCAGTTGCCCGGCACCGTCGGCTTCGTCATTCCCGACCGCTTCCACCTCGTCTATCTCGAGTTCGGCCGCGCCGCGAATGCGCTCGGCCTGCATGAGACCACGGGCAGCCGCATCTCGATGGCCTCGACCGCGGCCGGTCATGCCTATGTCGCCGCGCTCGAGCCGGAGGTCGGCGACGCCTTGCTGGCCGAGATGGAGCGCGAGATGCCGGACGCGGCCAAGCTGCTGCGGCCACGCCTCGAGCACAACAGACAGTTTCTCAAGGAGCATGGCTACGTCGTAGCCTGCGGCCTGTGGAGTCCGCACATCAATGGCGTCGCGCTGCCGCTGTGGTCGCCGCAATACCAGACTTATGTCGTGCTCACGATCGGCCTGTTGTCGGCGATGTACGACGAGCAGCGGCTGCACGACGAGGTCGCCCAGCCGATGCGCGAGCTCGGCCGCAGCATCGCCGCGCTGCTGCAGGGCGCGGAAGCCGACGTCTTCAACAGCCGGATGGACAGAAAGCCGCTCCAGGTGAACGCGAAGACCAACCATAAGAACAAGACCATCACCGGGGCAGGGGGAACGAATGAGTTGGCAGCCGGAGCTCGAGGAACTGGCCCGGCGCGAGGCCTTCGCGCGGGAGATGGGCGGGCCTGACAAGGTCAAGCGTCAGCACGACCAGGGCCGCCTCACCGTTCGCGAGCGCATCGACGGCGTCGTCGATCCCGGCAGCTTCCACGAGATCGGCGCGGTCTCAGGGATCGGCGAGTATGACGAGCAGGGCGAGCTCACGCATGTGACGCCCGCCAATTGCGTGTTCGGGCGCGGCCGCATCGACGGCCGCACCGTCGTCGTGGTCGGGGATGACTTCACCGTGCGCGGCGGCTCGGCCGACGCATCGATCGCCGCCAAGCCGCTGATGGCGGAGGAGATGGCGCACGACTTCCGCCTGCCCATCATCCGCATCATCGAGGGCTCCGGCGGCGGCGGCTCGGTCAAGACGATCGAGACCAAGGGCGCGGCCAACCTGCCTGGCGGCATCGGCGGCAATCGCTGGTACCGCTACACGACCGAGAACATGTCGCTGGTGCCCGTGGTCGCGCTCGGCCTCGGCTCGGTCGCAGGGCTAGGCGCGGCGCGGCTCGCGGCGAGCCACTACTCGGTGATGACCAAGCAGTCGGCGATGTTCGTCGCCGGCCCGCCGGTCGTGAAGCGGCTGGGGCAGGACCTCGGCAAGATGGAGCTCGGTGGCGCCGACATCCAGACCCGCGCCGGCGGCGTCGATCATGCGGTGGACACCGAGGCGGAGGCGTTCGCCTGCGCGCGGCGCTTCCTGTCCTACCTGCCATCGTCGGTCTACGAGCTGCCGCCGACCTTGCCCTGCACCGATGACCCGCAGCGTGTCGACGAGCAGCTCATCAGCGCGGTGCCGCGGGATCGCCGGCGCGTCTACAAGATGCGGCCGATCATCGAGTCCGTCGTCGATAACTGCTCGTTCTTCGAGGTGACGCAGAACTATGGGCGTCCGATCATCATCGGCCTCGCGCGTCTCGAAGGCCGCGCGGTGATGGTGCTGGCGAGCGATCCCTATCACTATGGCGGCTCGTGGACCGCGGATGCCTGCCAGAAGGTGATCCGCTGGGTCGATTTCGCCGAGACCTTCCATCTGCCGATCGTCTACCTGATGGATTGCCCCGGCTTCATGGTCGGGCTCGAGGCGGAGAAGGCGGCAACCATCCGCCATGGCGTGCGCGCGATGGCCGCCGTCAATCAGTCGACGGTGCCGTGGTGCACGGTGATCGTGCGCAACAATTTCGGCGTCGCCGGTGTCGTGCATCAGCCAGCCGACCGGTTCTCGATCCGCTACGCCTGGCCGTCGGCCTATTGGGGCTCGCTGCCGCTCGAAGGCGGCATCGAGGCGGCCTATCGCGCCGAGATCGACGCCGCGCCCGACCCGAAAGCCAAGCTCAAGGAGATCGAGGATCGGCTGAACAAGCTGCGCTCGCCGTTCCGCTCGGCCGAGAAGTTCTGGGTCGAGGAGATCATCGACCCGCGCAAGACGCGCGCGCTGCTGTGCGAGTTCGCGCGCCTTGCCGAGCCGCTGCGCACGCCCGGGCCGCCCACGGCGATGACGACTCGGCCGTGAGCCGCTGATGTTAAGCCGCGGCGGGCTTCGCCTGCCGCGCGATCGCCAGCGCCAGGAGCGCGGCGACGATGCACAGTGCGCCCGCCGTGAAGAACGCCGGCAGGTAGCTCTGCAACAGAGTGCGCGACAGGCCGGCGCCGAACGCGGCGGTGCCGGCGCCGAGCTGATGTCCGGCGAACACCCAGCCGAACACCAGATTGGCCCGCTCGGCCCCAAACCGCTGCGCGGTTAGCCGCACCGTCGGCGGCACGGTGGCGATCCAGTCGAGGCCGTAGAACATCGCGAACAGCGACAGGCCATAGAAAGAGAAGTCGGTGAACGGAAGGAACAGCAGCGAGAGCCCGCGCAAGCCGTAGTACCAGAACAACAACCAGCGATTGTCGTACCGGTCCGACAGCCATCCCGAGACGATCGTGCCGACGAAGTCGAACATGCCCATCGCGGCGAGCAGGCTCGCCGCCTGCACCTGCGGAATGCCGAAGTCGAGGCACATCGGGATCAGATGGACCTGGACGAGGCCGTTGGTCGAGGCGCCACAGATGAAGAAGGTCGCGAACAGCATCCAGAACACCGGTGCGCGCGCCGCATCGCGGAGGGTGCCGAGCGCGGCGGCGAGGATCGGTGTGGTGACGGGCGCGGGTGCGGCGATCGGGTCGGTGCCCTTGTCGCCGAAGGGACGCAGGCCGAGATCGCTCGGGCGATCGCGCATCAGCAGCAGCACGGCGGTGGCGGAAACGCCGAGCATGACGCAGATGAGCCCGAGCGCGACGCGCCAGCCGAGCCGCTCGGTGAGGCTGGCGAGCAGCGGCAGGAACACCAGCTGTCCGGTGGCGACGCTGGCGGTGAGGATGCCGACGACGAGGCCGCGGCGCGCGACGAACCAGCGCGTCGCGATGGTGGCGCCCAGCACCAGCGCGGTCATGCCGGTGCCGATGCCGATCACGACGCCCCACAGCAGCACGAGGTGCCAGACATGGGTCATCGCCAACGACGAAAGCAGCGCGGTCACGACGATCAACTGGGCCAAAAGCGTGATGTTGCGCAGACCGTAGCGGTTGAGCAGGGCGGCGGCGAAGGGGGCCATCAGCCCGAACAGCACGAAGCGGATCGACAGTGCCGAGGAGATCTCCGCGGTGCTCCAGCCGAACTCCTGCTGGAGCGGCACGATGAACACGCCGGGTGCTCCCACCGTGCCGGCCGATACCAGGGCCGTGAAGAACGTTACGGCCACCATGATCCAGCCATAGTGGATGTTGCGCCGTTCGAGTGCTGCCGCGAGCCGGTTCGAGATCATGTGCTTCTCAGTTCGATGGGGATTTCGCGCCATTCTGCCAGGACGCCTCAACGACATAAATGGCTAAGTTCCCTCGTTTCAGGACATCAAGGTCGCTCTACGGCGATCGCAGTCGCCTCGCCGCCGCCGATGCATAGCGACGCCACGCCGCGCTTTAGTCCGCGGGCCTGCATCGCATGCAGCAGCGTCACGATCAGCCGCGCGCCGGTGGCGCCGATGGGATGGCCCAGCGCGCAGGCGCCGCCGTTGACGTTCAGCTGGTCACGCGCAATGCCAAGGTCGCGCTGCGCGGCCATCGCGACGATCGCAAACGCCTCGTTGATCTCGAACAGGTCGACATCCTCCACCCGCCAGCCGACCTTGTCGAGCAGCTTCCTGATCGCCGGAATCGGCGCGGTCGTGAACCATTGCGGCTCCTGGCTGTGCGTGGCGTGGCCCTTGATCTCCGCGATGATGGGCAGCCCGTCACGGTCCGCACGCGAGCGCTTGGCGAGCACGAGCGCTGCGGCACCATCCGCGTTCGCAGAGGACGCCGCGGGCGTGATAGTGCCGTCCTTGCGGAACGCCGGCTTGAGCGCCGGGATCTTCGCCGGATCGACCTTGAGCGGATGCTCGTCATTGACGACCAGGCGTGCGCCGGATTTCTCGACGAGCGTGATCGGCGCGATCTCGGCCTTGAACGCGCCGCTCTCGACCGCCCTGCGCGCACGCGTCAGCGTCTCGACGGCGTAGGCATCCTGGTCGGCGCGGGTGAACTGATAGGCCTCGGCCGTCGCCTCGCCAAAATCGCCCATCGAGCGTCCGGTCTCATAGGCGTCCTCCAGGCCGTCCAGCATCATGTGATCGAGGATCCGATCGTGCCCGGCACGATAGCCGCCGCGCGCCTTGGTCAGCAGATACGGCGCGTTGCTCATGCTTTCCATGCCGCCGGACACGACGAGGTCGGCAGAACCGGCCTGGATGATATCGTGCGCCAGCATCGTGGCCTTCATTCCAGAGCCGCAGACCTTGTTGATGGTGGTGGCGCCCGTGGCATCGGGCAGGCCGGCGCCCCGTGCCGCCTGCCGCGCCGGAGCCTGGCCCTGACCTGCAGGAAGCACGTTGCCCATGACAACCTCCGTGACCGCGTCAGGCGAAACGGCGGCACGTTCGAGCGCGGATTTGATCACGTGCGCACCGAGCTTGTGCGCACTCAGCGGCGACAATTCGCCCATGAAGCGGCCGAGTGGAGTGCGGGCAGCGGACAGGATCACGACGGGATCGGACGAGGCCATGACAGGCTCCCTTAAAAAAGATGATGATCATCATATAATAACATCGCGAAAAAGGAAACCCCGGCAATCGCGCTGAACTTGTCGTGAAGCTGGCGCGACACTGCCGGGATCCGCGAGATGAGACTTGGAGAAAATTGCTATCGCTTGCGGTCGATGAACTGCTGCATCAGCCGTTTCGGCTCGTCGGTCAGGAACGACCGTCCGAAGGCGCCGATCGATATCTCGACGGACTCCTTCAGCGGCAGCTCCTCCCATTGCCGCAGCAGAGCCTTCTGAGTCCGCAGCGCTTCGGGACCGCAGGCGAGCAGGGATGCCACGGCCTTCTCGACCGCGATGTCGAGCTCTCCCTCGGCGGCGACGGCGTCGACAAGGCCCCAGGCGAGCGCCGTCGGCGCGTCGATCGTCTCGGCCGTCATCAGCAGCCAGCGCGTGCGGCCCCAGCCGATGAGACGCGGCAGCAGCGCGGCATGAATGACCGAGGGGATGCCGACACGAACCTCGGGCATGCCGAACTTGGCATCATGTGCCGCGACACGGATATCGCAGGCCGTTGCGACCTCCAATCCGCCACCCAGACACCACCCTGGCATCCGCGCAATCACGGGTGCAGGAAAATTTCGCACCGCATCGCAGAGCCCGGCAAGTCGCGAGATGAACGTTTCCGCTGAAGCCTGATCGAGCGTCGCCATCTCCTTGATGTCGGCGCCGCCGATCATGCTCTTCCCGCTTTCGCCGGCCAAAACGAGAACGCGAATGCCGGCTTCGGCGGCGAGCGATTGCAGGCCGGCTTCTATGTCGAGAATCGCCGCCGAACCGAGAATATTGAGCGGACCGGCATTGCAGATCGTCAGCCGGACCACGCCGCGGCCGTCACGACTCACGCCGCAGTGGGAATTGAGCATGTCCATGGTTGTCCTCGTCGGGTTCCTGGGCAAGGGAGAGTGTGCCGGGAATAAATCAGGCCAGCGAAGTTGATTTAGATCAACTCGAATTCATCAAATAGCTGCAGTCAGCAGGACGCAGAACTGTTATTGTATGACCGCAGACATTCAATGGGACGGCAATGCGTTACTCTCCGGAACACAAGGCGGAAACCCACGCGCGGATCGTGCGCAAGGCATCGGTGCGGCTGCGCGAGCGTGGTGCTCACGGTGTCGGGGTTGCCGACCTGATGAAGGAGGCCGGGCTGACTCATGGCGGCTTCTATGCGCATTTCGATTCGCGCGAGGCGCTGGTCGTGGAGGCGTTCGGTTATGCGATCGACCGTTCGATTGAGCATTGGCGCAAGCTGCTGGACCAACTGCCGCCGCAGAAGCGACTCGCGGCCATCGTCGACGGCTATCTGTCCGCGGCTCATCGCGACGATGTCGGTCACGGCTGCGCGGTTCCTGCGCTTGGAGCGGAAATCGCCCGCGAGAGCGCAAAGACCCGCAAGGCCTTTGCTGCGAAGCTGGAAGAGCTGATCGCCCTGTTCGCCGAGTACATCAGCGACGTGCCGGCCAAGACTGCGCGAAGGCGGGCTTCGGCGATGCTCGCGACGCTGATGGGGACGCTCGTGATGGCGCGGCTCATGGGCAGCGGCGAATTGTCAGACGAAATCCTGAGCTCCGGGCGCGAGGTGGCGCTGGCTGTCGCCAGCGGCGGCGGGCCGGCGGGGAGGGCCCCTGCGCGGGCGCCCGCGAAAAGGCCCGTGAAGAAGGCGGCAGCCGCGAAGCGCTGATCCGTCGCGCGGCTCGGATGGTGGACGCAGCTCGCCACGCTGCAGGGCCTGCCGTGATCGTGCCGGCCGAGCGAAGGGGCGGCATTTTCGCAGCGCCGGGCAGCGCTTAGACCCTTCCCAAACGCCGCAAAGACTGCAAGATGCCGGCCAAATCGGCACTGCTTACCCCTGCGGAGGATACCCCATGCGTTCGATCGGTCATTTCATTGGCGGCAAAGAGGTCAAGGGCACGTCTGGACGGACGGCCGACGTCTTCGAGCCCATGACCGGCGACGTTCAGGCCAAGGTCGCGCTGGCCTCTCGCGCCGAGCTCCGTGCCGCTGTCGAGAACGCAAAGGCGGCGCAACCGGCCTGGGCCGCGACCAATCCGCAGCGCCGCGCCCGCGTGATGATGAAGTTCGTCGAACTCGTCCAGCGCGACTATGACCAGCTCGCCGATCTGCTTGCGCGGGAGCATGGTAAGACCGTCCCCGACGCCAAGGGCGATATCCAGCGCGGCCTGGAGGTCGCGGAGTTCGCCTGCGGCATTCCGCACCTGATGAAGGGCGAGTACACTGAGGGAGCCGGCCCCGGCATCGACATCTATTCGATGCGCCAGCCGCTCGGTGTCGTTGCCGGCATCACGCCGTTCAATTTCCCGGCGATGATTCCGATGTGGAAGTTTGCCCCTGCCATCGCCTGCGGCAATGCCTTCATCCTCAAGCCCTCGGAGCGCGATCCGGGCGTGCCGATGAAGCTCGCCGAGCTGATGATCGAGGCCGGGCTGCCGGCGGGCATCCTCAACGTCGTCAACGGCGACAAGGAGGCGGTCGACGCCATCCTCGAGGATCCGGACATCATGGCGATCGGCTTCGTCGGCTCGTCGCCGATCGCGCAGTACATCTATGAGCGCGCGGCTGCGCACGCCAAGCGCTGCCAGTGCTTCGGCGGCGCCAAGAACCACGCCATCATCATGCCGGACGCCGATCTCGACCAGGCGGTCGATGCGCTGATCGGCGCCGGCTACGGCTCGGCCGGCGAGCGCTGCATGGCGGTCTCGGTCGCCGTGCCCGTCGGCAAGACCACGGCCGACCGGCTGATGGAGAAGCTGATCCCGCGCGTTGAAAGCCTGAAGATCGGCACCTCGGTCGATCCCTCGGCCGATTTCGGTCCGCTGGTGACCCGCGAGGCGGTCGAGCGCGTCAAGAATTATGTCGATATTGGCCTCAAGGAAGGCGCGACGCTCGCCGTCGACGGCCGCGGCTTCAAGATGCAGGGCTACGAGAACGGCTTCTACATGGGCGGGTGTCTGTTCGACAACGTCACCAAGGACATGCGGATCTACAAGGAGGAGATCTTCGGCCCGGTGCTGTCGGTCGTGCGCGCCAAGGACTACGCCGAGGCGCTGGCGCTGCCGTCGGAGCATGATTACGGCAACGGCGTCGCGATCTTCACCCGCGATGGCGACGCGGCGCGCGACTTCGCGGCCAAGGTCAATGTCGGCATGGTCGGCATCAACGTGCCGATCCCGGTGCCGATCGCCTACTACACCTTCGGCGGCTGGAAGAAGTCCGGCTTCGGCGACCTCAACCAGCACGGTCCGGATTCGATCCGCTTCTACACCAAGACCAAGACGGTCACCTCGCGCTGGCCGTCCGGTGTCAAGGAAGGCGCGGAGTTCTCGATCCCGCTGATGAAGTGAGGTCGGGTCCGTTCGGACTCTCTCCTTCGTCATTGCGAGCGAAGCGAAGCAATTCAGGATCTTTCTGCAGAGGCAGTCTGGATTGCTTCGTCGCCTTCGGCTCCTCGCAATGACGGCGCATGAGGAAAGCGCAAAGACCAACAAACAAGACCAGGAAACGCGGAGAACGGATGCAGTTCGCTCTCGACGAGGATCAGATCGCGGTGCGCGACATGGCGCGCGCCTTCGCGGCCGAGAAGATTGCCCCGCATGCGCTGCGCTGGGACGAGGAGAAGCATTTTCCCGTTGATGTGATGCGGGAGGCGGCGGGCCTCGGCATGGGCGGCATCTACATCCGCGACGATGTCGGCGGCTCGGGCCTGAGCCGGCTCGACGCGGCACTGATCTTCGAGGCGCTGGCGACGGGCTGCCCCACGGTCTCGGCTTTCATCTCGATCCACAACATGGCCTCGTGGATGATCGACACCTTCGGCACCGAGGCGCAGAGGCAGGCTTACTTGCCGAAGCTCTGCGCCATGGACCTGATCGCGAGCTACTGCCTGACCGAGCCGGGCGCGGGCTCCGATGCGGCGGCGCTGCGCACGCGCGCGGTGCGCGAGGGCGACGACTACGTGCTCAACGGGCAGAAGCAGTTCATCTCCGGTGCCGGCGCCACCGACATCCTCGTCGCGATGGTGCGAACCGGCGCCGATGGTCCCGGAGGCATCTCCACGCTGGTGATCGACGCCAATACCCCCGGCGTGTCGTTCGGCGCCAATGAGCGCAAGATGGGCTGGAATGCGCAGCCGACCCGCGCCGTGATCTTCGAGAATGCGCGGGTGCCGGTGGCCAACCGGCTGGGCGAGGAGGGCATTGGGTTCAAGATCGCGATGGCGGGGCTCGACGGCGGCCGTCTCAACATCGCTGCCTGCTCGCTCGGCGGCGCGCAGGCGGCGCTCGACAAGACGCTGGCTTATACGAAAGAGCGCAAGGCGTTCGGCAAGCGGCTCGACGAATTCCAGGCGCTGCAGTTTCGCATCGCCGACATGGCGATCGAGCTGGAGGCGGCGCGCACCTTCGTCTGGCGCGCGGCGGCTGCGCTCGACCGCAAGGATGCTGACGCGACCATGCTGTGCGCCATGGCCAAGCGCTTCGGGACCGATGTCGGCTTCGAGGTCGCCAACCAGGCGCTGCAGCTGCACGGCGGCTACGGCTATTTGAGCGAATACGGCATCGAGAAGATCGTCCGCGATCTGCGCGTGCACCAGATCCTCGAAGGCACCAACGAGATCATGCGCCTGATCGTGTCGCGCAAGCTGATCGAGGCGGCGCGATGAGCGAGGTCATCGAAGGCGACCTGATCATCCGCCGCGAAGGCTCGGCCGGCATCATCCGGCTGAATCGGCCGAAGGCGATCAACGCGATGACGCTGGAGATGTCGATGGGCATCGACGCCGCGCTGGATCGGTTCGAGGGCGATCCGGCCGTCGCAATTGTCGTGCTCGAAGGCGCGGGCGAGCGTGGACTTTGCGCGGGCGGCGACATCCGCGGGCTCTATGAGAGCTCGAAGACGAACGGCGATCTCGGCAAGGTGTTCTGGCGCCAGGAATACATCATGAACGCGCGCATCGCGGCGTTCCCAAAACCCTATGTCGCCTACATGGACGGGCTGGTGATGGGCGGCGGCGTCGGGCTGTCGGCGCATGGCCGTCACCGCATCGTGACCGAGAAGACCAAGCTCGCGATGCCGGAAGTCGGCCTCGGCTTCTTTCCCGACGTCGGCGGCACCTGGCTCTTGTCGCGCGCGCCTGGCGAACTCGGCGCCTATTTCGGCCTGACCGGGCAGACCATGAACGGGCCCGATGCGATCCATGCGCGCTTTGCCGATGCCGTGGTGCCGACCGAGAAATGGCCGGCGCTGCGCGAGGTCCTGACCAAAGTCAGGCCGGGCACGCTGTCGATCGAGATCGACCGGCTGATCGCCGGCTTCGCGACGTCGGAGACGGCCGGCCCGGTGGCGGCGCAGCAGGCGAAGATCGACGCGTGGTTCGCCTATGACAGCATGCACGACATCTTTACCGCGCTGAGAGCGGACGGCTCGGAGCTCGCGTTGGCGACGCTGAAGACGCTGAAGGAGAAGTCGCCGCGCGGCATGGTCGTGACGCTCAAGCTGCTGCGACTGGCACGCGGTGCGGCGTCCCTGGAGGAATGCCTGGTGCGCGAGTATCGTGCGGCGCTCGAAGTGTTCCGCAGCGACGATTTCCGCGAGGGCGTGCGTGCGGCGATCATCGACAAGGACCGCGAGCCCAGATGGTCGCCGCCTGATGTCGATCAGGTGACACCGGAGATGCTGGCGCCATATCTCGCCGAGATCGGCGCCGACGAGCTGACCTTTCCGCAGAGCAAATAACAATCAGGTCGAGGGGAGAGAACGAACCATGGCAACGATCGCAATCATCGGCCTCGGCAACATGGGCGGACCAATGGCCGCCAACCTGGTCAAGGCCGGCCACAAGGTGGTCGCGTTCGATCTGGTCGAGGCCTCGCGCGTCCAGGCCAGGGCCGATGGCGCCGAAATCGCCGACAGCGCCGTCGCCGCGGCCAAAAGCGCCGATGCCGTCGTCACCATGCTGCCGGCCGGCAAGCATGTGCTGGCGGTCTGGACCGAGGTCGTGCCGGCAATGACGAAGGGCGCGCTGATCATCGATTCCTCGACCATCGACGTCGAGAGCGCGCGCGCCGCGCATGCGCTGGCCGCGAAGCACGGCATCGCCGCCGTGGACGCGCCGGTGTCCGGGGGCACCGGCGGCGCCAAGGCCGCAACGCTCACCTTCATGTGCGGCGGCGAGGAAAGCGCGTTCGCTGCGGCCAAGCCGATCCTGGAGAAGATGGGCAAGAAGATCGTCCATTGCGGCGGCGCCGGCGCGGGGCAGGCGGCCAAGATCTGCAACAACATGATCCTTGGCATTTCGATGATCGCGGTGAGCGAGGCCTTTGCGCTCGGCGAGAAGCTCGGCCTGTCGCATCAGGCGCTGTTCGACGTCGCCTCGACCTCGTCAGGACAGTGCTGGTCGCTGACATCCTATTGCCCAGTGCCGGGCCCGGTGCCGGCCTCGCCGGCCAACAATGACTACAAGCCCGGTTTTGCGACCGCGCTGATGCTCAAGGACCTCACGCTGTCGCAGGACGCCGCCAAGGCCGCCGGCGCGGCGACCCCGCTTGGCCAGCACGCGCAGGAAATCTACAAGGCGTTCGAGGCCGCCGGCCATAGCGGCGTCGATTTTTCCGGGATCATTCAGCACGTTCGCAAGCTCGCCGGGACCATCTGATGACGACATTCAAGGACGCACGCGCGTTTCTGCTGGCGCATCGCACCGACTACGATGCGGCCGTGAAGGGTTTTCGCTGGCCCGATCCCGTCCCGTTCAACTGGGCGCTCGACTGGTTCGATGCCGAACTCGCATCTGATCCGGAGAGTCGCGAGCGGACGGCGCTATGGATCTTCGATGCCGCGCAGGACCGCCAGACCAAGCTGTCCTTCGCGGCGCTGTCGCACCGCTCCAACCAGGTCGCGAACTTCCTGCGCGCGCAGGGGCTGAAGCGTGGGGACCATCTGCTGCTGCTGCTCGGCAACGTCGTTCCGCTGTGGGAGACGATGCTGGCGGCGATGAAGCTCGGCGTCGTCGTGATCCCCGCGACCACGCTGCTGACGACCGACGAGCTGCGCGATCGTCTGGAGCGCGGCCGCGCCAAGGCCGTGGTCGCCGCGCAGGACCAGGTGGCGAAGTTCGCCGATCTCGGCGCCGATGATCTCGTCCGCATCGTCGTCGGCGCGCCGGCAGCGCCTGCCGGCTGGCTGCCGTTCGAGCAGGCGGCCGACGCGGCCGAGGCGTTCACGCCGGATGGGCCGACGCAGCCGGATGATCCGATGCTGCTGTATTTCACCTCGGGCACCACGGCCAAGCCGAAGCTGGTGCGGCACAGCCACCGCAGCTATCCGGTCGGCCATCTCTCGACCATGTACTGGCTCGGCCTGCAGCCGGACGACGTGCACCTCAACATCTCCTCGCCGGGCTGGGCCAAGCATGCCTGGAGCTGCTTCTTCTCGCCCTGGAATGCCGGCGCCACGGTATTCGTGGTCAATCAGCCGCGCTTCGACGCCAAGGGGCTGCTCGCGATCATCAAACGCTGCGGCGTCACGACGCTGTGCGCGCCACCCACGGTGTGGCGGCTGTTCATCCAGGAGCACCTCGCCGACTTCAAGGTCTCGTTGCGCGAGGCCTGCGGCGCCGGCGAGCCGCTCAATCCGGAGGTGATCGATCAGGTGCGTGCCGCCTGGGGGCTGACGATTCGCGACGGCTATGGCCAGACGGAAACCGCGGCCATCGTCGGCAACTCGCCGGGCCAGAAACTGAAGATCGGCTCGATGGGTCGGCCGCTGCCGGGCTATCGCGTCGAGGTCGCCGACATCGACGGCAATCTCGCCAGCGAAGGCGAGATCACGCTGGCGCTCACCGGCGAGCGTCCGGCCGGCCTGATGCAGGGCTATCAGGGCGACGACGGTAAGCTGTCCGGCGCCGATGGCACGCGCTACCGCACGGGTGACGTCGTGTTCCAGGACGGCGACGGCTATCTCACCTTCGTCGGCCGCTCCGACGACGTGTTCAAATCGTCCGACTACCGCATCTCGCCGTTCGAGCTGGAAAGCGTGCTGCTGGAGCATGAGGCCGTCGCCGAGGCTGCTGTTGTGCCGTCTCCGGATCCCATCCGTCTCGCCATCCCGAAAGCCTATGTGTTGCTGACGGCGGGCGCGGAGCGCTCGCGCGCCACGGCGCTGTCGATCTTCGTGCATCTTCAGGCGCGGCTGGCGCCGTTCAAGCGCATCCGCCGGCTCGAGCTCGTGAGCGAGCTGCCGAAGACGATCTCCGGAAAGATCCGCCGCGTGCAGCTGCGCCGGCTGGAGCATGAGGACGACCGCACGGATCATCTGCGCGGCACGGAGTTCAAGGAAGAGGATTTCCCGGAGCTGAAGACCAGGCCGTCCGGGCACGAGGTGTAGGAACGCATGAACCAGATCTGGAAGAAGCCGCCGATTTCGCTCGCAGCCTATCAGGCCATGGTGGGCCAGGAGATCGGCGTGTCGTCATGGCACGTGCTCGATCAGCAGCGCATCGACACCTATGCCGATGTGATCGAGGATCATCAATTCATCCATGTCGATCCGGAGAAAGCCAAGGCGACGCCGTTCGGCACCACGATCGCGCACGGATTCCTGACGATGTCGCTGTTGTCAGTGATGTCCTACGAGGTCATGCCGGCGATCGAGGGCACGGCGATGGGCGTCAATTACGGCTTCGACAAGCTGCGCTTCATCTCGCCGGTGAAATCGGGAAAGCGCGTGCGCGGCCGCTTCGTGCTGGCGGAAGCCACGCTGCGCAAGCCCAAGGAGTTGCAGTCGCGCACCCATGTCACGGTCGAGATCGAAGGCGAGGACAAGCCCGCGCTGGTCGCCGACTGGATCGGACTGATCTATCTCAGCTAACTCTCTTCGTCCCAACCCACCCCTCGTCATCGCCGGGCTTGACCCGGCGATCCATCTCACTGATGGAAAGTGATGGATGCCCGGGTCAAGCCCGGGCATGACGAGCCTAGAACCTAGGACAAACATCATGGCAATCAGATTCGACGGACGCGTCGCCATCGTCACCGGCGCAGGCAATGGTCTCGGACGCGCGCATGCGCTGGGACTGGCGAGCCGCGGCGCCAAGGTCGTGGTCAATGATTTCGGCGGCGCGCGCGACGGCACCGGCGGCTCGATGACCGCGGCGGAGACGGTGGTCGAAGAGATCCGCAAAGCCGGCGGCACCGCGATGGCTGACGGTGCCGACGTCTCGAATTTCGAACAGGTCACGGCGATGGTCGAGCGCGCAACCAAAGAGTGGGGCAGCGTCGACATCATGTGCGCCAATGCCGGAATCCTGCGCGACAAGTCGTTCGGCAAGATGGAGGTTGCCGATTTCGCCAAGGTGCTGGATGTGCATCTTGTCGGCAGCTTCTACTGCTGCAAGGCGGTGTGGAACGGCATGCGCGAGCGCAATTACGGCCGCATCGTGCTGACGACCTCGTCCTCGGGCCTGTTCGGCAATTTCGGGCAGGCCAACTACGGCGCGGCCAAGACCGGCATGGTCGGCCTCATGAACGTGCTGGCGGAGGAGGGCCGCAAGACCAACATCCGCGTCAACATCATCTCGCCGACGGCGGCGACGCGCATGACGGAGGAACTGCTGCCACCGCAGGCGCTGCAGCTGATGAAGCCGGAATCGATCACGCCGGCGGTCGAATATCTTCTCAGCGAGGAAGCGCCCACCCGCACCATCATGGGCGCCGGCGCCGGCTCGTTCGCGGTGATCAAGATCCTGGAGAGCGAGGGCATCAACCTGCCGCCGGAGGAGTGGACGCCGGACGCGATCGCCGCGCATTTTGCCGAGATCAGCGACATGTCGAAGGCGAGGGCGCTGCAGGGCGCATTCGAGCAGACGCAGAAATACGTCGGCCAGGCTGCGGCGCGGCTGGGGCTCAAGCTGTAAGTGCAAACTCGTAGGACCCTCATGGTGAGGAGCACGGCAAAGCCGTACGTCTCGAACCATGAGGCCGCGCACGGGCCTCATCCTTCGAGACGCGGCTTACAGCCGCTCCTCAGGATGAGGGGCTGAGTCGATGCCTGGAGATATCGTGTCGGACACGGCCAACCGCCTGCTCAACAAGGTCGCCGTCATCGGAGCCGGCCCGGCCGGGCTGATGGCGGCGGAGGTGTTGGCTGAGGGCGGTGCGGCCGTGACCGTCTACGATGCGATGCCGTCGGTGGCGCGTAAGTTTCTGATGGCCGGCCGCGGCGGCCTCAACCTCACCCATAGCGAAGAGCTGCCCGCCTTCCTGGCGCGCTACCGCGAGGCGGCGGCGTGGCTTGAGCCGGCGATCCGCGCGTTCCCGCCGCAGCGGCTGCGCGACTGGTGCGAGGCGCTGGGCGAGCCGACCTTCGTCGGCTCCTCCGGCCGCGTGTTTCCGAGGGCAATGAAAGCCTCGCCGCTGCTGCGCGCGTGGCTGCGCCGCCTCGATGCGCAGGGCGCGCGCGTCGAGTTGCGGCATCGCTGGACCGGCTGGGACGCGGACGGACATCTCACATTCGAGACGCCGGCGGGAGCGCGCGCGGTCGCCGCTGACGCTGTCGTGCTCGCGCTCGGCGGCGCCTCTTGGCCGCGGCTCGGGTCCGACGGCGGCTGGGTGCCGATCCTGGCGGCGAAGGGCGTCGCGATCGCGCCGCTGCGGCCGGCCAATTGCGGCTTCACCGTCGCCTGGTCGGACATCTTCCGCGATCGCTTCGAGGGCCAGCCGCTGAAGGGCATCGCGCTGTCGTTCGGTGATCGCGGCGTGCGCGGGGAGGCTGTCGTCACGCGCGATGGCATCGAGGGCGGCGCCGTTTATGCGCTGTCGGCCGAGCTGCGCGAGGCGATCGCGCTGACAGGGGGGGCGATCCTGCATGTCGCGCTGCGGCCCGACCTCGCGACAGCCGATCTCGTCACGCGGCTCTCGGCACCGCGCGGCAAGCAGTCGTTCTCGAACGTGCTGCGCAAGGCGGTGCAGTTGTCGCCGGTGGCGATCGGGCTGCTGCAGGAGGCGGCCAGGGCGCACGGCCTGTCACTCTCGTCGCTGCCGCCCGATCGTCTCGCGGCGCTGATCAATGCCGTGCCGCTGAAGCTGACGGGCACCGCCGGACTCGCCCGCGCCATCTCCAGCGCCGGCGGCATCGCGCATGACGAGCTTGACGCCGATTACATGCTCAAACGCCTGCCCGGTGTGTTCGCCGCCGGCGAGATGCTCGATTGGGAGGCCCCGACCGGCGGCTATCTGCTGCAAGCCTCGTTCGCGACCGGGGCCGCCGCGGGCAGGGGCGTCTTGAAGCGGCTCGAATTGTAGGGTGGGCAAAGCGAAGCGTGCCCACCATTGGCATTCGTACAAGAACGCGGTGGGCACGACGCTTCGCGCCTTTGCCCACCCTACAGATTTCTCGTCATCGTCGCTTCGCTCCTCGCAGTGACGCTGCGAGAGAGCTTCGTCCTACCGCAGCTTGCCCCGCGCCGCGACCGGCAACGTGCCCAGGATCTCCTCGCCGCGGACCATCACGACCTCGTCCATCATGTTGACGACGACGCAGACGTGGTTGGGGATGATGCGCACGACGTCGCCGACATTGGGGCGGGTGTTGCTGCGGGAGAGATCGAGGAAGCCGTGCTCCTCGGCGAAGCGGGCGATCTTCGCTTCCGGGTGCTCCAGGATCAGGCCGTGGCCGTCGAGGCCGCCGGTGTCGGTGGTCAGCGTCTTCGAGCCGGCATCCAGAATGCCGCGCTCGGGCGCGGCGCGGCTGACGACGGTGGAGTAGATGTGCAGCGCGCAGTCGTCCCAGCTGGCGACACCGGCGGCGACCTGCATGCGGTCGTTGTAGATGTAGGTGCCGGGCCGGTGCTCGGTGGCGCCCTTGAGCTTGCCGAGATTCTTCAGGTTCGGCGAGCCGCCGGTCGAGACGATGGCCGCGTCCAACCCGTCGGCGCGGACGCCGGCCAGCGCCTCGTCATAGAACCGCTGCGCCTCGTCCCAGCCGGTCTCGGTCGGATACAGCATGAAGCCGGCGAAGCGCAGGCCGTCTGACGCTGCGATCTGGCGCGCGAGCTGGATCGCTTCCGTCGGCGTCTCGACGCCGGCGCGCTTGCGCCCGGTGTCGCATTCGACCACGACCGACAGCGTGCAGCCGGATTGCTTTGCCGCCTGCGGCAGGCCGGAGATCACGGTCGCGTTGTCGGCGGCAACCGTCATGTTGGCCTTGGCTTGCAGCGCGGCGAGGCGCGCCATCTTTTCCTCGCCGATCAGGTTGTAGCTGATCAGGATATCGGCGATGCCGGCATCCGCCATGATCTCAGCCTCGCCGATCTTCTGGCAGGTGATGCCCTGCGCGCCCGCCTCGATCTGCAGCTTGGCAAGCACCGGGCTCTTGTGGGTCTTGATGTGCGGGCGGTTGGCGACGCCGGCGGCTTCGCATTGCGTCTGGATGCGCGCGATGTTGCGCTCAACTCTGTCCATGTCGATGACGGCGCAGGGCGTGCCGTAGTCCCTGGCGATCTTGGCGGCGAGCGGGGTGGTCATGTCATTTACTCCATATAGCCGTCATTGCGAGGAGCGAAGCGACGAAGCAATCCAGAGTCACGACTGCAGCCCTGGATTGCTTCCGCCGTCGCCCTTCGGGCTATGGCGGACATGTCGCTTCGCTCGCAATGACGAAGTGATTTCGATGAACGTCACGCGCCCTCGATCTCCTCGCGCAGCACTTCGAGCTCCAACCAGCGGTCTTCGGCGGCGGTGAGCTCGGCTTGCGCAGTGGCGATCGCGAGGGAGGCGGCGTCGAATTTCTTGCGGTCTTTCGCATACAGCGCGGGGTCGGCGAGCACGGCCTGCTGCTTGGCGATCTCGGCTTGCAGCTTGGCGATCGTCTTCGGCAAGGTCTCCAGTGCGTGCTTCTCGTTGAAGGAGAGCTTGCGCTTCGGCGCGCTCGCAGGCGCCGCGGCCGCGTGCTTGGTTTCCTTCTTCTCCTCGGCCGCCTTGGCATGCTGGCGCTTCAGGTCGGCGCCGCGCTGCGCCAGCATGTCGCTGTAGCCGCCTGCGTATTCCTGCCATTTGCCGTTGCCCTCGGGGACGATCACCGAGGTGACCACGCGATCGAGGAAGTCGCGGTCGTGGCTGATCAGGATCACCGTGCCCTCGTAGTCGCCGAGCATGTCCTCGAGCACGTCGAGTGTCTCCAAGTCGAGATCGTTGGTCGGCTCGTCCAGCACCAGCAGGTTCGATGGCTTGGCCAGCGCGCGCGCCAGCATCAGCCGGCCGCGCTCGCCCCCGGAGAGCACTTCGAGCGGCGTGCGCATCTGCTCGCGCGAGAACAGGAAGTCCTCCATGTAGCCGACGACGTGCTTCGGCTTGCCGGCCACCATGACGTGATCGCCGCGGCCGCCGGTCAGCGCTTCGGCGAGCGTCGTCCGGGGATCGAGGCTCTCGCGGTGCTGGTCGAGCGTCGCCGTCTCCAGATTGACGCCGAGCCGGATGCTGCCGCTGTCCGGCTCGCTGCCGCCGGTGAGCAGGTTGACCAGCGTGGTCTTGCCGGCGCCGTTGGGGCCGACGATGCCGATGCGGTCGCCGCGCTGGATGCGGATGGAGAAGTTGTCGACGATCTTGCGATCACCATAGCTCTTCGATGCGCCCTTCGCTTCGATCACCAGCTTGCCGGACTTGTCGGCCTCGGCCGCGGCGAGGTTGGCGGCGCCCGCCGTGCCGCGATAGTCGCGGCGCTGCTGGCGCAGCGCATGCAGATTGGCGAGCCGTTTGACGTTGCGCTTGCGGCGGCCGGAGACGCCGTAGCGCAGCCAGTGCTCTTCGTTGACGATCTTGCGGTCGAGCTTGTGCTGCTCGCGTTCTTCCTCCGCCAGCACCTCGTCGCGCCACGCCTCGAACGCCGCAAAGCCGCGGTCGATCTGCCTGATCTGGCCGCGGTCGAGCCACGCTGTCGCGCGGGACAGATTGGTGAGGAAACGACGATCGTGACTGATCAGCACCAGCGCCGAGCTTCGGCCGTCGAGCTCGTTCTCCAGCCACTCGATGGTCGTGAGGTCGAGGTGGTTGGTCGGCTCGTCCAGCAGCAGGATGTCGGGGTTGGGCGCAAGCACGCGCGCCAGCGCCGCGCGGCGCGCCTCGCCGCCGGAGACATGCGCGGGATCCTCTTCTCCAGTCAGTCCGAGCTGCTCGACGAGATAGCGCGCCTGATAGTGATCGTCGCCCGGGCCGAGCCCGGCCTCGACATAGGACAGCGTGGTGGCATGGCCGGAGAAATCCGGCTCCTGCGGCAGATAGCGAACCGTGGCACCCGGCTGCACGAAGCGGGTGCCGCTGTCGCATTCGACGAGGCCGGCGGCGATCTTGAGCAGCGTCGACTTGCCGGAGCCGTTGCGGCCGATCAGGCAGACGCGCTCGCCGGGCGAGACCGACAGTTCGACGCCCTGCAGCAGCGCGGTGCCGCCGAAGGTCAGGCGGATGTCTTTGAGTTGGATGAGAGGCGGCGCCATATCTCTAGCTTTGCTGCTGGACCCGCGCCGCGCGCTGGCGCTGCAGGCGGCGGATCGTGGTATCGAGGGTGGAGAGGAAGGTCGAGCGGTCGCGCGGCGTGAACGAGCGCGGGCCGCCGGTTACCTCGCCCGATGACCGCAGATCGGTCATGAGGTTGCGCACAGCGAGCGTCATGCCGATCGACTCCTCGGTGAACGGCTTGCCGTTCGGTGCGATCACGGCGCTGCCGGCCTTGACGCAGCGGCTCGCCAGCGGAATGTCCGCGGTGACGACGATGTCGTCGGCGCCGGCGCGCTCTGCGATCCAGTCATCCGCGGCATCCATGCCGCTGCCGGCCGCCACGCGCGTGATCAACGGATCCTCCGGCACGCGGATGAAGCCGCCGGCGACGACGATCACCGGCAGACCGTGCCGGATCGCGACGCGGTAGATCTCGTCCTTCACCGGGCAGGCGTCGGCGTCGACATAGATGTTGATCGGGGCGGTTTCGGTCGTCATCGGGCCATCGGTTGGAATGGTCCGGTTGGTACTCCATCGCAGCGGGAATTGCGAGCCAAACGCGCCGCTTGCCACGGCCTTTCCGGCCGCTACCATCGGCCAAAAATGGGGCAACGGGAGGCAAGGATGGCAGACGGAATCGCGGCGTATGCGGTCGAGGCGTTCAACACGGCCAAGCAGTCCGAGAACAAGATGCACGACGACAGCGTGGCCCGGCGGTTCGGCTTTGCCGGCGGCCTCGTGCCCGGCGTCGAGGTGCTGGCCTATATGCTGCATCAGCCGGTCGCGCGCTGGGGGCGGGCGTTCTTGGAACGTGGGCTGATCGAGGCGCGGTTCACCAAGCCGGTCTATGACGGCGAGATCGCCGAGGTCAGGGCGGAGGAGGTCGGCGACGGGCTCCGCCTGGAGGTGACGAGTAAAGGCGAGATCTGCGCCACCGGTTCCGCGTCGTTGCCGGCGGCGGCGCCCGACGTGGTGCTGGCCGGCTATCGCGATGTTCCGCCAGCAGCGGTGCGGTCGGCGATCGGCGCAGACTCGTTCGCCGTCGGCAGCTGGCTGGGCACTGCGCCACGCGCCTGGCCGGGGCAGGCGGCGACGGCCTATCTCGCCGAGATCCGCGAGCGCGATCCGATCTATTCCAGCGAGCGGCTCGGTCATCCCGGCATGCTGCAGCGGGTGATGAACCGCCTGCTGGTCGACAACATCGTGCTCGGTCCGTGGATTCACGTCGGCAGCCGCATGCAGCTGCTGTCGGCGATTGCCGAAACCGACGAGATCACCGCGCGTGGCCGGGTGGTCGCGAACTACGAGAAGAAGGGGCACCGCTTCGTCGAGATCGATGCGCTGGTGGTGGCGAACGGCACGCGGCCGCTGGCGCACTGCCACCATGTGGCGATCTACCAGCCGCGCGCGCAGGCGGCGGCGTAGCGGACTGGCAAGAGGCACGCGGCCTCCCTACATTCGGCCGTCATGCCCGCGAAGGCGGGCATCCAGTACGCCGCGGCGGCTCAGGTCGATCACAGCCGCCAGCTACGTCTCCGGGCTAAATACTTCGCGGACGATGACAGGGGTTGCGGGATGCCGCTTGCCCGAAACTCCGTCATTGCGAGCGCAGCGAAGCAATCCAGAGTCCCGCCCACCACCCTGGATTGCTTCGCTGCGCTCGCAATGACGCTGTCTTCCAACAATCAGCCGTCATGTTCGGGCTTGTCCCCTACGCGGCCGAAGCCGCATTGGCGCGGCCGTCCACGTCGTTCATCGCCTGGGGCTCGTGGATGGCCGGGTCAAGCCCGGCCATGACGGAGGAGAGGGCGGGGCTATCACTCAGTACCTGACGAAGGCGGCGTCGCTCACGCCGCGGTCTTCGCCTTGCCGTCCTGGATCGCGCGCCAGAGCTTCTCGGTGGTCAGCGGCATGTCGAGATGCTTCACACCGTAATCCGACAGTGCGTCGATCACCGCATTGATCACACTCGCCATCGAGCCGGCGCAGCCGGCCTCGCCGCAGCCCTTGGTGCCCAGGGGATTGCTCTTGGCGGGCACCGGATGGTTGTCCACCGTCATCATCGGCACATCGGAGGCGCGCGGCAGCGCGTAGTCCATCAGCGAGCCGGTGATCGGCTGGCCGCTCTCGTCGTAGCGCAGATGCTCCATCAGCGCCTGGCCGATGCCCTGGGCGACGCCACCATGCAGCTGGCCGGCGACGATCATCGGATTGATCACCGTGCCGAAGTCGTTGATTGCGGTATACGCGACGATCTGCGCGACGCCGGTGTCCGGCTCGATCTCGACCTCGCAGACGTGGCAGCCATTGGGGAAGGTCGACTCCGTGACCGTCGAGTTGTGGTCGACGTCGAGCGAGGCCGGCACGCCCTCGGGCATCTTGCCGTCGCGTAGGCGGCGCGCTAGCTCCATGACGTCGATGCTGCGGTCGGTGCCGGCGATGGTGAACTGGCCGTCTGCGAACTCGATGTCGGCTTCCGAGGCTTCGAGCAGATGCGCCGCCGCCTGCTTGCCCTTGGCAATGACGAGCTGCGAGGACTCGACGATTGCCTGGCCGGTCGCGGTGATCGAGCGCGAGCCGCCGGTGCCGTTGCCGAACCGCACGAGATCGGAATCGCTCTGCTCCAGCCTGATCTTCTCGAAGGGCACGCCGAGTTGCGCCGACAAGACCTGCGAGAACGGGGTCGCGTGGCCCTGGCCGTAATCGAGCGTGCCGGTCGTCAGGGTCACTCCGCCATCGGCGTCGAAGGTGATCTTGCCGAGTTCGCCTGACGGCGGCGCGGTGACCTCGAGATAGGAGCCGACGGCGATACCGCGCAGCTTGCCGTTCTTGCGGCTCTCGCGCTTGCGCTTGGCGAAGCCGGCGTAGTCGGAGACCTGCAGCGCCTTCTCGAACACCGCGGCGAAGTCGCCGGAGTCGTAGGTCACGCCCGACGCGGCCGGGAACGGCATCTGGCTCGGCTTGATGAAGTTGCGCTTGCGGATGGTGAGACGGTCGATGCCCATCTCGCGCGCGGCGGTGTCGATCAGCCGCTCCATGAAGTAGTTCGCCTCGGGGCGGCCGGCGCCGCGATAGGCGCCCATCAGGGTGACGTTGGTGAGCACGGTCTTGATGTCGACGCCCAGCAGCGGCGTCTTGTAGACGCTGGCGAGGTTCTTGCCGGTGTTGAGCGACAGCGGCAGCGGCGCCACGCCCATGATGTAGGCGCCGAGATTGCCGTAGCCGGACAGCCTGACAGCGAGGAACTTGCCGTCGGCGTCGAGCGCCAGCTCGCCATGGATGATCTGGTCGCGACCCTGGCTGTCGGACAGGAAGGCGGTGGTGCGCTCGTCGCGCCACTTCACGGGACGGCCGAGCTGCTTGGCTGCATGCAGGATGCAGACGTATTCGGGATAGGAGACGTTCTTCATCCCGAAGGAGCCGCCGACATTGGTGGTGAGGATGCGGACCTTGTCCGGTGCGACGTTGAGGATCTTGGCCAGCGTCGCCTTGTTGCCGGACACGCCCTGGGTCGGCACCTGCAAGGTGAAGCGCTCGGTCTTGCCGTCGAACGCGGCGAGCGCCACGCGCGGCTCCATCGACACCACGGCGACGCGGGTGTTGACGATGTCGAGCTTGGTGACGTGCGCGGCCTTGGCGAAGGCCTCTTCGATCTTGGCCGTGTCGCCGTAATGATAGTCGAGCGCGACGTTGTTGGGGATATGGTCATAGAGCTGCGGCGCGCCGGGCTTGGCGGCTTCCTCGGCATTGGTGACCGCGGGCAGGGGCTCGATGTCGACCTCGACCGCCTCGGCCGCGTCGCGGGCCTGGGCCGCGGTCTCCGCCACCACGAACGCGACGGGGTCGCCGACGAAGCGCACCTTGTCGGTGACGAGCGCCGGCCGGTTGGTCTGCAGCAGCGGCGAGCCGTCCCGGCCCTTCAGTGGCAGGCCGCAGGTGAACGGGCCATAGTTGGCTCCGGCGAGGTCGGCTCCAGTCCACACCCCGAGCACGCCGGGCATGGCCTTGGCGGCCGCGGTGTCGATCCTCTTGATGATGCCATGGGCGTGGCTGGAGCGCACGATCCAGGCATGGGCCTGGCCGGGCAGGTTGAAATCGTCGGTATATTTGCCGTGACCGCGCACCAGCGTGTCGTCCTCCTTGCGCCGGACCGGCTGCCCGACGCCGAATTTCTGCAGCGCGATCGCGTTTTCGAGGGAGGCCGGGACGGTGTGATCTTGCATGAATGAGGACCCAAGAGGCTGGATTGGTCGCAAATGCGGGCTGTTCCCAGATAGTGCAGCGCCCGCGGCCGGACAACGGTTGATTAGGAATGGTGCATCACGCCTGACGGAGGGGCTGTTGCGCCGGCGCTATCCACTGATAATGTCTCACGAAAGAGAACTTCCATCTGGGCCGGTTCGGCCAGCGGAAAGACATTTGAATGATCAATGACACGCGGCTGCGGGAGAGTCCCACGCCGCGCGGGAACCTGGAGCCCGGCTTGCGTCCGGGTCTGGACGTCGCGACGCCTTCCTGCGCCAGCAATGGCAGCAGCGTCTACGCGGCCCTGGACCTCGGAACCAACAATTGCCGGCTCCTGATCGCCTGTCCTTCGGGCGACAGTTTCCGCGTGGTCGACTCCTTCTCGCGCATTGTCCGGCTGGGCGAGGGCATCTCGACCACCGGCTGCATCAGCGATGCGGCGATGGATCGGGCCATCGCCGCGCTCAGCATCTGCCGGGACAAGATCCAATCCAAGAAGGCCAGCCGCCTGCGTCTGATCGCGACCGAGGCCTGCCGCGCCGCCTCCAATGCGGAGGGGTTCCGCAGCCGGGTGGCGGCGGAGACCGGCATCGAGCTCGAGGTGATCGACCGCGAGACCGAGGCGGCGCTGGCCGTCAAGGGCTGCGCGCCGCTACTGGATCCAGGCGGGCGCGGGGCCATCCTGTTCGACATTGGCGGCGGCTCCAGCGAGCTGGTGCGGATCGAGCGCGATCCGGCAGACCGCAACGCCGAGCCGAGGATCAAGGCCTGGATGTCGATCCCGCTCGGCGTCGTGACGCTGGCCGAACGCTTCGGCGGCCGCGACGTGACGTCAGAGATCTATGCCGCCATGGTCGAGGCCGTGGCCGAGCATGTCGGGCCGTTCGCGGCCGAGAACGGCGGCGACCTCTCCGGCATGCACCTGCTCGGCACCTCCGGCACCGTGACGACGCTCGGCGGCATTCATCTCAACCTCGCGCGTTACGATCGGCGCCGGGTCGATGGCATCTGGATCAACGATGCCGACATCACGACGACGATCGCCAAGCTGCTGGCGATGAGCTACCAGGAGCGCGCCGAGAACAACTGCATCAGCATCGACCGTGCCGACCTCGTGCTCGCGGGCTGCGCCATTCTCGACGCGATTCGCCTGGCGTTTCCGTTGCCGCGGCTGCGCGTCGCCGATCGCGGCCTGCGCGAGGGCATGCTGGTCGAGATGATGCGCGAAGACGGTGCGCTGCGCACGGCGTAGCGACTTTACCCTCCCCTGGAGGGGGAGGGGCGTCTCACATGGAGCGCAGCGCAATGTGAGACGGGGTGGGGTGAGTTCCACGAGCAGTCTTCGTGTGGCTCACCCCACCCCGATCGCTCGCTTCGCTCCCGATCGACCCTCCCCCTCCAGGGGAGGGTGACCTTTGTAGTTCCGCCAGACCTCGAGCATGGACGGATTTTCGCCTCCCGCGTCTGGTCACGACGACCGAGAAACACATGGCAAAAGACACGACCGGCCGCATGCATGTGCAGGTCAAGACCGGAGGCAAGCGAAAGCTCTCCTCGAAACTCTGGCTGGAGCGCCAGCTCAACGATCCCTATGTCGTCCAGGCCAAGCGCGACGGCTATCGCTCGCGCGCGGCCTACAAGCTGCTCGAGATCGATGACAAATACCGGCTGCTCAAGCCCGGCATGACGGTGGTCGATCTCGGCGCCGCACCCGGCGGCTGGAGCCAGATCGCGGCGCGTCGGGTCGGGGCCGAAGCCGGGAAGGGCAAGGTGATCGCGATCGATCTGCTGGAGATGGGCGAGATCCCCGGCGTCACCTTCGCCCAGCTCGACTTCCATGCCCAGGATGCGCCCGAAAAGCTCCGCGCGATGCTCGGCGGGCGTGCCGACGTGGTGATGTCGGACATGGCGGCCAACACCACCGGCCACCGCAAGACCGACCAGCTGCGCATCGTCGGTCTCGTCGAACTCGCCGCGCATTTCGCCAGCGAGGTGCTCAAGCCGGGTGGCAGCTTTCTCGCCAAGACGTTCCAGAGCGGCGCCGATGCCGACTTGATGGCGCAGCTCAAGCGCGATTACGCCAGCGTCCGCCACGTCAAGCCGGCGGCGAGCCGGCAGGATTCGTCGGAGCGCTACGTGCTGGCGATGGGGTTCCGCGGCGGAGAGCAGGCCGACCTGCTGTAACGGCGTCATTGCGACCGGCCCGCGCCGGCGATACAGAGCAGATGCAACAAGGTCTCGGGAATCGGCTTGGGCCGACGAGACCCGTTCCGGAGGTCCCGAAATGCGTGTCCTGACCTGCAGCGCTGTCGCGGTCGCTTTGATGGTGGGCTCGGCCATATCGGGGCCGGCTCACGCCCAGGCCTACGATCCGCGCTATCCCGTGTGCATGAAGGTCTATGAGGGCGGCCGGTTTGGCGGTGGCGAGTGGATCGACTGCAGCTACACGTCGCTGCCGCAATGTCGCGCGACGGCGTCGGGCCGTGCGGCGATGTGCGACCTCAATCCCTTCTACGCCCCGCCGTCGCCTCCGCCGCGCCGCGCGCATCGGCGGCATCGCTGAAACATTTCATGACGGAACGGCCGTTGCCGTGCCGCAATCGAACTGAAGATTCGAGACCCTCGTACCCATCGGGCTGCCGTGATGCCGCATCGTTTCATCGTCGCGATCGTGATGCTTCTGCTGCTGGTCCCCGCGATCGCGACCGCCGCGCCGTCGCACAAGCGCAAGGCGCACCGTTGGCAGGGCTATGGCTTCCTGCCCGGCTACAAGCAGCCGCCCAACAACAGCCTGCCGCTCTATGCCGACAAGGAGGCCATGCGCAACGGGCCGCGCGGCAGCCGCCGCCATTGGTATATCGACGGCACGCCGAAATACATGCTCTACAACGGCGAGTGGCACTATTTCGGCCAGCCAGGCTTCTATCGCGGCCATTATAATGGCGGCAGCTTCGGCCCGTGCTGGACGCGGACGCCAGTGGGGATGGTCTGGACTTGCGGTTAGGCCGCTCCTCCCACAACCGTCTCGTCCTCCCAGGGCTGCTGCTGCAACGCGGGCGACGGCGCGAGCAATCCCGTCTGGACAGAGGCCGCATTTCCCGCTGAAATGCCGCTCGTGAGGGGCAAGAGAAGAAACGCGAGCCGTTCGTTCGGCCGACCGTGGAGGACCGCTTTGAATTCGTTCTGTACGCGCCTGTTCGGCGCCGTCGTCGCTTTGACCTTCCTTGCCGGTGCTCCGGCCTTCGCCCAGCAGCTCGAGCTGAAGGTGATGGCGCCGGCCGCGCCCGGCGGCGGCTGGGACCAGACCGCGCGGGCCATGCAGCAGGCCTTCGTGGCGTCGGGCGTGGCGCGCAGCGTCCAGGTTACCAACGTGGCGGGGGCGGGCGGCACCGTCGGCATCGCGCAGTTCGTCAACGGCGCCAAGGGCGACGGCAACCAGCTGATGGTCAACGGCTTCGTCATGGTCGGCGCGCTCGCCATGAACAAGTCGCCGGTGACATTGGAGCAGGTGACGCCGATCGCGCGGCTGACCGAGGAGATCCAGGTCATCGTCGTGCCCGCGAACTCGCCGATCAAGACGGCGCAGGATCTCGCCGCGGCGCTGAAGGCCGACATCGCCAAGGTCACCTTCGCCGGCGGCTCGGCCGGCGGCGTCGATCACGTGATGGCGGCGCTGTTCGCCGGCGCCGTCGGCGCCGACGCCAAGAAGGTCAACTACATCCCGTTCTCGGGCGGCGGCGAGTCGCTGGCGGCGATCCTCGGCGGCAAGGTCACGGCGGGCATTTCCGGCCTGTCGGAATACGACGGGCAGATCAAGAGCGGCAAGCTGCGCGCCATCGGTGTGTCCTCGGAGAAACGCATTCCAGGGGTCGACATCCCAACCTTCAAGGAGCAGGGCATCGATCTCGTGCTCGCCAATTGGCGCTCGGTGGTCGCGGCGCCCGGCATAACGCCGGAGCAGAAGAAGACGCTCAGCGAGGCCGTCGAGAAGATGGTGAAGTCGGATGCGTGGAAGGAGATCCTGAAGCAGAAGGGCTGGGATGACGCCTATCTTCCGGGTGATGCGTTCGCTGACTTCCTGAAAAAGGAGAACGTCCGCGTCACCGACGTGTTGAAGTCGGTCGGCCTCGTCAAGTCATGACGACGGAGAGTGCCGGCACCGAGACACCCGCCTCGGGAGGCGTCGACAAGGCCGGCATCGTCATTGCGGCGCTGCTGGCGGCTGTCGCACTCGTGCTTGTCTATGACGCCAATCAGATCCCGGCGACCACGATGTACGGCATGGGCCCGCAGGTCATGCCGGTCGTGATCGCGATCGGGCTCGGCATTCTTGCACTGGCCAATCTGATCGATGCCCTCAGAGGCAACCTGCCGCCGCGCGAGAGCTCCGATCCGAAGGCGGTGCTGTTGATCCTCGCCGGCCTTGCGCTCTTGATCGCGATCATCGGCTTCGGTGGCGGCTTCATCCTGGCGACCACCGCGCTGTTCGTGACGACGTCGGCCGCGTTCGGCCGGCGCGCCTTCGTCACCGATCTCGTCATCGGCGCGGTGCTGACGACGCTGATCTATCTCGCATTCGACCGCCTCCTCACCCTGAGCCTTCCCGCCGGTCCGCTCGAAAGACTGCTCTGATGGACACCTTTGCCGCGCTCGCGCATGGGATGGCGATCGCCGTCCAGCCCATGAACCTGCTCTATGCGCTGGTCGGCGTGTTCCTCGGCACCGCCGTCGGCGTGCTGCCGGGCATCGGGCCGGCGCTCACCGTCGCGCTGCTGCTGCCCGTGACCTACAAGCTCGATCCCGGCGGTTCGCTGATCATGTTCGCCGGCATCTATTATGGCGGCATGTATGGCGGATCCACCACCGCGATCCTGATCAACACCCCCGGCGAGAGCGCCTCGATGGCGACCGCGCTCGAGGGCAACAAGATGGCCAAGGCCGGCCGCGGCGGCCCGGCGCTGGCGACGGCGGCAATCGGCTCGTTCGTCGCGGGCACCATCGCCACCATCGGACTCGCGTTCCTGTCGCCGTATCTCGTCGACATCGCCGTGCGCTTCGGTCCGGAGGACTACTTCGCGCTGATGTGCGTCGCCTTCGTCACGGTGTCCGCGACGTTCGGCGATTCACCGATCCGCGGCCTCACCAGCCTGTTCATCGGCCTGACGCTCGGCCTGATCGGCATCGACAAACTGACGGGACAGGCGCGGCTCGCCTTCGGCGTGCCGGAGCTGCTCGATGGCGTCGAGGTGACGACCTTGGCGGTCGGCCTGTTCGCGGTCGGCGAGGCGCTCTACGTCGCCTCGCGCCGGCACCATAGCGAGGAGAAGATCGAGGCCATCAAGGGCTCGCTGTGGATGACGCGCGAGGATTGGAAGCGGTCGTGGAAGCCGTGGCTGCGCGGCACGATGTTCGGCTTTCCGATCGGCGCGCTGCCGGCCGGTGGGGCGGAGATCCCCACCTTCCTGTCCTATTCGACCGAGCGACGGCTGACCAAATATCCCGATCAGTTCGGCAAGGGCGCGATCGAGGGCGTCGCCGGTCCTGAGGCCGCCAACAACGCCTCCGCCGCGGGCACGCTGGTGCCGCTGCTGACCCTCGGCCTGCCCACCTCGGCGACCGCCGCGATGATGCTCGCCGGCTTCCAGCAATATGGCCTCAATCCGGGCCCGCTGCTGTTCGCCGAGCGGCCCGACCTGGTCTGGGGCCTGATCGCCAGCCTGTTCATCGCCAACACGATGCTGCTGGTGCTCAACCTGCCGCTGGTCGGTCTGTGGGTGAAGCTGCTCGCGATCCCGACACCCTGGCTCTACGCGGGCATCCTCGTGTTCGCCACGATGGGGACGATCGCCGCAAAGCCGTCCGTGGTCGAATTGTCGATGCTGGCCGGCTTCGGCGTGCTCGGCTTCCTGATGCGCCGCTTCGATTTCCCGATTGCGCCGGTCGTGGTCGGGCTCATCCTCGGGCCGATCGCCGAGAGCCAGTTGCGGCGGGCGCTCGCGATCAGCCTCGGCGATCCCATGACCCTGCTGCAGTCGCCGATCTCTGCAACGCTGCTGGTCGTCGCGCTGATTGCGCTCGTCGCGCCGTTCGTCCTCAAGGGACTCGGGCGCTTCAAGGCGAATGAGGATTGAGTGTGGCGCGCAAGCCGAACCGCGCCACCTCTGGTCGCGATCCCCGGCGTAGCCGGCAGCCATCCGGCAGAGGCTTATCGGTTGGTTAAGACTAACGCGAGAATACCCCCGATGTCCTGGTAGGCGCCGACGGCGCTGCAAAGCCGGCTGCGCTATGACTTGGATGAATGCGGCGCTGACTTCGCAGGATCGCAAACCGGACGCGGGCTGCGCGACAGGGTAGGACATATCGGGCGTGGAGGCTGGAACGCAGAGGGCAACGGCTGACACCGCGCGCACGGCGTGGATCGATTTCGCGCGCGGCCTCGGCGTCATCCTGGTCGTGTACGGTCACGTGCTTGGCGGTCTGGTGCGCCCGGGCATCTTCCCGGACGGAGCCGTCGCGCGCTGGATGGACTACACGCTGTACACGTTCCACATGCCGCTGTTCTTCTTCCTGGCCGGCTTGAACGTGCAGCACAGCTTGCGGCGCGGCGCGCGTCCCTTCCTCACGTCCAAGCTCTGGACCATCGCCTATCCCTACGTGCTGTGGTCGTTGATCCAGGGCGGGATCACGATGCTGCTGGCACGGGATGCCAACATCCCGATCCATCCCGGCGATCTCGCCGCGATCTGGTATCGTCCGATCGCGCAGTTCTGGTTCCTCTACGCGTTGATGATCTGCCACGTGATCGCGGTGCTGGTCCCGTCGCGGACGGTCTTGATCACGCTCGCGCTGGCCGGGCTCTGCGTGTTCCTCACGCTGCCGATCCGGCCTGACCTCGCGCTCACCCTGCATCATCTGCCGTTCTACGTTGCGGGCGTCTACGGTGTTCGCGTGGTGGCGGAATGGCGGCCGTTCGGCTGGTCCTTCATGGCCGTGATCGGGATTGCGTTTGCGGCCGCAGTGGCGTTGGGCGGCCGGCTGTCCGGCATGGACGCCAACGGGCTCGCCTCCCTGCCGGCCTGTGTGCTCGGGATCGCCGGCACGGTCGGGCTCTGCAAGCTGCTTGCCCCGGCGCGTCATCGCTGGCTTGCGGCCGCAGGCGTCGCGTCGATGACGATCTATGTCCTGCACATCCTCAGCGGCTCGGGCATGCGCATCATCATGCTCAAGCTGCACATCCCGCCATCGCCATGGGTCTATCTGTTGGCCGGGACGGTGGCCGGTGTCGTGCTTCCTCTGATGGCGCACGCCATCCTGCAGCGGCTGCATCTGCTGCCGGTCTTCGGGCTTGCACCGCCGGCCTCCCGCAAGCCGCAGGCCGCAGCGATCGCGCCGCGCGTTGCAACGTCCGATCAGGCGCCGGCCTGATGCTGCTGAGCGGCGACGGTGCGCCGTGCGCCGCCGGCCATCTGGTCGAGCGGACAGGCCATGGCGACGAGCATCCAGAACAGCGCCGAGACCTCGCCGGAGGAGATGCTGGTCAGCGGCAGCTGGATCAGCAGCGCACTGATGGCGAGCGCGCCGAGCACGGCGCCCTCGCGCGTCGGCATCCGCCAGGCGGCACCGGTGGCGGCGAGCCCAACCCAGACATAGGCCGCGAGGCAGATCAGTCCGACCGGAATGCCCATCGTCACCCAGCTTGCGATGATCTGCCCGTCGATCGGCATCGCGCCGGCGACGCCGACGTCCGTGATGGTGAAGCCAGATCCCAGGACCATGCTGTTCGGCGCATTCCACAGCGTGACGAACTCATCCAACCGCTCGCTGCCGCTGCTGTCCTGCGACACGCTGCCGAGCGATTCCAGACGGGAGGTGATGACCTCCGCGAACGGCGTGAACATGACGGTGACGATCACCGCGCCGACCAGTCCGCCCGTGATCGATACGGCCCGACGCCGCGTCGCGGGGAACAACATGCAGAACAGCACGCCCACCGCGAGCGTGATCCAGCTGGTGCGGTAGAGCGACAGCAACAGGCCGAGCGCCGCCGGCGCCATCGCCGCCAGTGCCAGCCATCCCGGGCGCAGGAAACCCACCAGCAGCAGGCCCGTGGCCGTGAAGGTCGCGTAGCTGGCCGGGCCGTTCATCGTGCTGAACACGCGCACCATGTAGGGCAGCGGATAGCCGGCCGAGGTGATGCTGGCGTTCACCATCCAGAACCGATCCCAGCCTTGCGGATCGACATATTGCCAGATGCCGTAGAGGCCGGTGAGCGGCAGCACCAGCAGGAACACGCGCGTGATGGCATCGAGCAGGGCGCCGTCGGATTGCGCCCGCTGCTGCAGGGCGATCGCATAGAGTACGGGCGCGGCCCATTTCATTCCGCCATTGGCGGCGTTGAACCAGTCGTTCTGGAAGATCGAAAGCGCGCCGCCATAGACGATGCAGGCGAGGATGATGAGCGGCGCCACGAGCCAGGGATTGCCCGGCCTGTCCTTGTCCGAGGGCGAGAGCACCAGACTCGGAACTGGCGCGATGATGAACAGCAGCGGGCCGCTCAGCATGACGCCGGACGAATCGAATCCTGCGGAGATGTCGACCAGGCGGCGCACGAAAGGAGCGAAGGCGAACATCAGGATCGCCGACTGAACGTGGGCTTCGGGGCTGCGACGCCACGCGAACCAGCCGGCGACCGCGCAGCCGAGCACGAAGGCCGGCCTGACAAGGCCGCCGAGTGCCGGGACGGCAAGCGCCGTCGCTGCCAGGAGAAGCGCGGACGGCCAACAGTTCATCGCCATCGCCGCGAGCGGCTGCGGGTCGATTCGGCTCTCTTTCATGAAGTCGGACTATAATGGAAAACCCGCGCTCCCGACGCATGTTCGAACGAGGCCGTGTCGCGCGCATGGCTGGGAAGTCAGGGGCCCGGCGCCTGAGGCGGCCGTCAAACGAGGCGAAGGAAGTGATCCGAACATGATGCGACGCGCAATCGCGGCCACGCTTGTCGGTGCGTGGTTGGCCGTCTCGTTGACTGCCACGGCAGGAGCTGCGGAGGTGCTGCCGGCTCGCGACGTCTGCCAGCCGACAACCTCTGCCAGGTCACGCGACGGCAATTGCGTTCCCTGCGCCGTCGGACCGATCTCGACCCGCCCAGGCTTCCTGGCGCTGTTGGAGCAGGTACGCACGCGGCGCGCCGCCTTTGCCGACATCGACCGTCGCATCGACGGCGCGAGCAGCGACCCGGAGGTGCAGAGCCTGCTGCAGGGACGCAACCTTGCCCTTGCGCTGTACGGTTCTGACGCGGATTTCATCGCGGGCGGCAACGCCTCGCGCTGTCTCATGGGGGACAACGAGGCTGCGCGTGCCAGGGCGACGCCAATTGCCTGCGACGCCATTCCGCGCGAGGGGCTGGTGGTGCTTCTGACCGCGGGCCAGTCGAACATCTCCAACACCGGCGCGCCCGATCAGAGTGGCCGGCTCTATCAGCCTCACAACCGGTTCTACAATTTCGACCGCTTCGACGGCCGCTGCTACGTGGCGCGCAATCCATTGCTGGGAACGCCGGGCGGGGGCGAGAACGTCGCCACCCGGCTGGGCGACGAATTGATCGATCGCGGGCTGGCGAAGACGGTGCTGATTGCGCCGGTGGCGATCGGCGGCACCTATCTGGAGGAGTGGCGCGCCCGCGGCGGCAAGTATTTCGAGGTGCTGCTCGCAACCATCGCCGGCCTGCGCGACGCCGGTCTCGAGCCGAGCGCGGTGCTCTGGCATCAGGGCGAGTCCAACGCCTTCGCCTTCTCGACCAACGGGGCGGAGGACGGCACGCATCTGCAAGTCACTGCGAAGATGAAGGAGGCGGGACGGCTGTCGTACTTGCGGAACGATCTCGAGATCGTTGCCGGGCTGCGCGCGGCCGACGTGACGGCGCCGATCTTCGTCGCTACGGCAACGCTCTGCGGCAGCGTTCCCGACGAGATCATCCGGTCGGCACAGGCCGCCGTGCCGAACCCGGCGCTCGGCGTCTATCTGGGCCCGGATACCGACCAGATCGGGTCTACGCTGCGCCATGACGGCTGCCATATGAGCCGTGCCGGCACGGAGCTGCACGCGCGGATGTGGGCGGATCGCCTCGCCGAGTTCTGGAAGTCCGGCGCGAGGAGACCTTGACCGGAGAACGATCGCTACCCCAGCCGCTGATCCCGCACGTCCTGCGTGGTCTCGCTCGCCGATTTCCTGGCGGCCTTCTCCGCGCCCTTCTCAGCGCCCTTGCGGCTCGCGATCGCAGCCACCTTACGGCCTGAGATCTCTCTGCCGGCGTCATCCGGCATCTGCCAGAACAGGATCGACGACAGCGCCGAGGTGATGGCGACGACAATGAAGGCGGGCGCGAAGGACGACGCGGTGAGCTGGCTCGCCCCGTGCATCCACATCGTGGTCTCCACCGAGAACGCGCCGACCGCGACGCCGGCGGAGATCGCGAGCTGCTGGTTGACGCTGGTGAGCGTGGTGGCGCGGCTCATTTGCGCAGTCTCGACCTCGGCATAGGCGACGGTGTTGATCGCGGTGAACTGCAACGAGCGGAAGAAGCCGCCGACCACGAGAATGATCAGGATCAGCAGCAGCGGCGTCGCCGGCGTGAACAGCGCGCAGGCGGCGAGGAAGACCGAGCTGACGACGGCGTTGACCGTCATCAGATGGCGGAAGCCGAAGGCGCGGATGAGGCGCGCGGCCAGCGCCTTCATGCCCATCGCGCCGGCCGAGGAGCCGAAGGTGACGAGGCCGGACTGGAACGGCGACAGGCCGAAGCCGAGCTGCATCAAGAGCGGCAGCAGGAAAGGCAGTGCGCCGATGCCGAGCCGGAACATGAAGCCGCCGACGATCGAGGCGCGCAGGGTCGGCAGTCGCAGCAGCGAGAAGTCGAGCACCGGAGAGTTGGTGCGCCAGGAGTGGCGGACGTAGAGCGTCATCGAGATCGCGCCGATCGCGACGAGACTGCCGACCACCGACCATGGCAGCAAATTGAGGCCGGCGACGGAGAGGCCGAAGGCGAGACCGGCGAGGCCGATGCCCGCGAGCACCATGCCGGTGAGATCGAACGGCTCGGGGTTCTCGCTCTTGATCGGATCGATGAAGCGCAGCGCCATGATGATGCCGACGATGCCGATCGGGATGTTGATCAGAAAGATCCAGTGCCAGGAGAAATAGGTGGTGATGAAGCCGCCGACCGGCGGCCCGATCACCGGGCCGATCAGCGCGGGAATGGTGACCCAGGCCATCGCGCCGACCAGCGCGCTCTTGTCGACGGAACGCAAGAGAACGAGACGCCCGACCGGCGTCATCATCGCGCCGCCCATGCCCTGCAGGATGCGGGCGAACACGAAGTTCTCGACCGAGTTGGCAAAGGCGCAGCCGATCGAGCCGATCATGAACACGAAGACGGCGCTCGAGAACACGCGTCGCGCGCCGAAGCGGTCGGCGGTCCAGCCGCTGGCCGGGATGAACACCGCCAGCGACAGCAGATAGGAGGTGATGGCGAGCTTCAAGGTCAGCGGGCTGGTGCCGATGTCCCTGGCGATCGCCGGCAGCGAGGTCGCGATCACCGTAGAGTCCATGTTCTCCATGAACAGGGCGGTGGCGACGATCAGCGGAATGACGCGTTGCTTGTTCATCGGAGGTCGGCGGCGGGGGAGGGCAGGCGGGCGGTGCGGCTTTAACACCCTGCGACGAACGAGGCCATTGCGCTGCTGGCATGGCCCCCTAAATGCAGCGCGACGCTGTCGCGTCCCGTTGTTGGAGATGTGCCGATGATCTACCTGCTCGCCGCTCTGGTGCCGCCGCTGGGCCTGCTGCTCAACGGGCAGCCGTTTGCGGCGGTGTTCAACTTGCTGCTCTGCGTGGTGTGCCTGGTCCTCGGCCTGTTCTTCCACGTGCTGCTGCTGGTGCCCTCGGCTCACGCGCTGATCGCCGTGCACATGCGGCGGGAGGACCGGCGGCACCGCGAGGTGGTCGACGCGATCCGGCGCTACGGCCCGCCGCCGGGAGCCTGGCGCTGAGGCGCGGGTCCGGAGGCGAGCGGAATTTCTGCTCCGGATTCAGGGTATTCACGATCTTTTATTGCGCGCGGCACGCGAATGAGGGCCGTTGTCAGCCGTTCTTCGCAATCGCGGGAGGATGGTGGATCGGCCCTTTGATTCGTCACAGGCCCATGCTATCGACCCGCGTCAACCCCACCGATGGGCACCGATTCGACGGCGAGGCATGGTCTCGACGGCGGCGTCGCTCATCCGTACCCGCATCGCGGCCGTTTTGGCCGCAGACAAGGAGTTGACGATGGCGACCGTCCAGACACTTCGCGAAGCCTTCACCTTCGACGACGTGCTCCTGAAGCCGGGCCTCTCCGATGTGCTTCCCTCCGAGGTCGACATCCGCTCGCGCGTGACGCGCGAGATCCCGCTCAACATTCCGATCATGGCGTCCGCCATGGATACCGTCACCGAAGCGCGCATGGCGATCGCCATGGCGCAGGCCGGCGGTGTCGGGGTCATCCACCGCAATTTCGATCCCGAGGGCCAGGCCGCCCAGGTGCGCCAGGTCAAGAAGTTCGAATCCGGCATGGTGGTCAACCCGCTGACCATCTCGCCCGACGCGACGCTCGCCGACGCGCTGGCGCTGATGAAGGATTACGGCTTCTCCGGCATCCCGGTGGTCACCGGCGGCGGCAAGGGCATCCCCGGCAAGCTGGTCGGCATCCTCACCAATCGTGACGTGCGCTTCGCCACCGATCCGCGCCAGAAGATCTCCGAGCTGATGACGCACGAGAACCTCGTCACCGTGCGCGAAGGCGTCGGCCAGGACGAGGCCAAGAAGATCCTGCACAAGCACCGCATCGAGAAGCTGCTGGTCGTCGACGATCAGTACCGCTGCGTCGGCCTGATCACCGTCAAGGACATGGAGAAGGCGGTCGCGCATCCGCTGGCCTGCAAGGACGGCCAGGGCCGGCTGCGCGTCGCCGCCGCCACGACGGTCGGCGAGGGCGGCTTCGAGCGCACCGAGCGGCTGATCGAGGCCGGTGTCGACCTCATCGTGGTCGACACCGCGCATGGTCATTCCTCGCGCGTGCTCGAGGCGGTCAACCGCATCAAGCGCATCTCCAACGCCGTGCAGGTCATCGCCGGCAACATCGCCACCCGCGACGGCGCGCAGGCGCTGATCGATGCCGGCGCTGACGCCGTCAAGGTCGGCATCGGCCCGGGCTCGATCTGCACCACGCGCATCGTCGCCGGCGTCGGCGTGCCGCAGCTCACCGCGATCATGGATGCGGTCGAGGCGGCCAAGAAGGCCGATGTGCCGGTCATCGCCGACGGCGGCATCAAGTTCTCCGGCGATCTCGCCAAGGCGCTCGCCGCCGGCGCCGACGTCGCCATGGTCGGCTCGCTGCTCGCCGGCACCGACGAGACGCCCGGCGAGGTGTTCCTGTGGCAGGGCCGGTCCTACAAGGCCTATCGCGGCATGGGTTCGGTCGGCGCGATGGCGCGGGGCTCGGCCGACCGCTACTTCCAGCAGGACATCAAGGACACGCTCAAGCTCGTGCCGGAGGGCATCGAGGGCCAGGTGCCGTACAAGGGCCCGGTCGGCAACGTCATGCACCAGCTCGCCGGCGGCCTCCGTGCCGCCATGGGCTATGTCGGCGCCAAGGATCTCGGCGAGTTTCACTCCAAGTCCGAGTTCGTCCGCATCACCGGCGCGGGCCTGCGCGAAAGCCACGTGCATGACGTGACGATCACGCGCGAAAGCCCGAACTATCCGGGCGGGGTGTAAGCGACGCTTGCTCTCTCCGTCATTGCGAGCGAAGCGAAGCAATCCAGGGCGGCGCGTGAAGCCCTGGATTGCTTCGTCGCTTCGCTTCTCGCAATGACGGCGCCCGTGGGGCTACCAGCATCGACCGTCACAACCAACAAAAGAGGAAACATCCCATGTCCCAAGCCAAGCGCATCGTTCTCGCCGCCCGTCCCGTCGGCGAGCCCAAGCCGACCGACTTCCGTCTCGAGGAGCACGCCGTGCCGACGCCCGGCGCGGGCGAGGTGCTGCTGCGCACGATCTGGCTGTCGCTCGATCCGTACATGCGCGGGCGCATGAGCGACGGGCCGTCTTATGCCCAGCCGGTGCCGGTCGGCGGCGTGATGGAGGCGGGGACCGTGTGCGAGGTGGTGGCCTCCAACAATCCCGGCTTCAAGGCCGGCGACATCGTCCTGGCGCGCGCCGGCTGGCAGACGCATGCGATCTCCGACGGCAAGGGCCTCGCCAAGGTCGACCCCAAGCTGGCGCCGATCTCGACCGCCGTCGGCGTGCTCGGCATGCCCGGCATGACCGCCTATACCGGCCTGCTCGACATCGGCCAGCCCAAGCCGGGCGAGACGGTGGTGGTCGCCGCAGCCTCCGGCGCGGTCGGCTCGGCCGTCGGGCAGATCGCGAAGATCAAGGGCGCCCGGGCCATCGGCATCGCCGGCGGCAAGGACAAATGCGACTATGTGAAATCCGAGTTCGGCTTCGACGACTGCCTCGACCATCGCGATCCCGATCTCGCCGCCAAGCTCAAGGAAGCCTGCCCGAAGGGCATCGACGTCTATTTCGAGAATGTCGGCGGCCCGGTGTTCGAGGCGGTGTTCCCGCTGTTCAACGCCTTCGCCCGCATGCCCGTCTGCGGCCTGATCGCCCATTACAACGACACCCAGTCGGTGGCGCCGAAATGGGCCGGCGCGCTGATGCGCAACGTGCTGACCAAGCGGCTCACCATCCGCGGCTTCATCGTCTCCGACTTCGCCTCCCGCCATGGCGACTTCCTCAAGGACATGTCGGCCTGGGTCCGCGACGGCAAGGTCAAGTACAAGGAGTTCGTCACCGAGGGCCTGGAGAACGCGCCGTCAGCGTTCATGGGCCTGCTGAAAGGTGCCAATTTCGGCAAGCAGCTGGTGCGGGTCGGGCCGGACAAGGCCTGAGCCACACTTGATGTGATTCTTCAGCCTCTCCGCAAAAACATGGGAACCATGGACGCTTTTCGGGAGTCCTGAGGGAACCGGTTCATCCACGAGGGCCCGGCATCGCGCCGGGCCTTCGACATTCGTGAGGGGGATTCTCATGTCGCTGACCATGGTGCTGCTGCCCGTCTTCGTCGAGGTCGGGCTCACCTTCGCGCTGCTGTTCTGGAACAGGACGCGGGCGCAAGCCGCTGACGTCGCCGATGAATTCGGTCTGCCGACCCTGTTCTACGCCCTGATCGCGATTGCGCTGCCGCTGCGGCATGCCGATCTGGTCATCGTGCTGCTGTCCTGGGTGTTCGTGGTGACCCGCTTCGTCAATGCCGGCCTTGTCAGCGGCGCCAAGGGCGACCGCGGGCTCGCCTGGACCGCCTCGGCGCTGGTGCTGCTGGCGATGTGGCTGTATTTCGCCCTCAAGATCCTTCTCCTGATCTAGAACTGGACCCTGAATGACCCCCGCCGCCCGGCTGTCCGCCGCCATCGACATCATCGAAACCATCGAGGCCGACAGGGCGCCGGCGGCCAAGGCGCTGAAGGACTGGGGCACCAGCCACCGCTTCGCCGGCTCCGGCGACCGCGCCGCCATCGCGGGCCTCGTCTGGGACGTGCTGCGCCGCCGCGCCTCCAGCGCCTACCTGATGGAGGACGACACGGCGCGCGCCCGCGTGCTCGGCATGCTCAAGCTCGAGCGCGGCCTCGATGTCGCGACCATCGGTGCGATGTGCGACGGCAGCCGCTTCGCCCCGCCGCCCTTGAACGCGCAGGAGGAGCGGGCGCTGGCCACGCGCACCACCGAGGGCGCGCCGCCGCCGGTCGCCGGCGACTATCCCGACTGGCTCGACCCGTATCTCACTGCGGTGTTCGGCGACGACCGCGTCGCCGAGGCCATGGCGATGGCCAGCCGCGCGCCGCTCGACCTGCGCGTCAACACGCTGAAGGCCAAGCGCGACAAGGTGCAGGCCTCGCTGAAGCATCTCGGCGCCGTGCCGACGCCGTGGTCGCCGATTGGCCTGCGCATCACGCTCGGCGCCGACGCCCGCAATCCCGGAATCCATGCCGAGGAGGATTTCATCAAGGGCGCCATCGAGGTCCAGGACGAGGGCTCGCAGCTCGCGGCCTTGTTCACCGCGGCCAAGCCCGGCGAGCAGGTGATCGACCTCTGCGCCGGCGCCGGCGGCAAGACGCTGGCGCTGGCCGCGATGATGGGCGGCAAGGGCCGGCTGATCGCCACCGATCACGACAAGCGCCAGCTCGCGCCGATCCACGAGCGGCTGTCGCGCGCCGGCGTCCACAACGCCGATGTGCGCAGCCCGAAGGGCGACGCCGACCCGCTCGCCGATATCAAGGCCTCGGCCGATCTCGTCGTCATCGACGCCCCCTGCACGGGCACGGGGACCTGGCGCCGCAACCCCGACGCCAAATGGCGCATGCGCCCCGGCGCCCTCGAGATCCGTCTGAAGGACCAGGCCGAAGTGCTTGATCGCGCGGCCTCCCTGGTCAAGCCCGGCGGCCGCATCGCCTACATCACCTGCTCGGTGCTGCAGCCGGAGAATGGCGACCAGGTGCGGGCGTTCGTGGAGCGGCATCCGGAGTTCGCGGTTCAGCCCCCGGAGCAAACCGCCACCGTCCTCTGGGACAAGGCCGAGGCCTTCGCCGAGGCCGCGCTGAAGACGCCGGAGGGCTGGCTGATGACCCCGCGCCGGACGGGTACGGACGGGTTCTTCGTGTCGGTGCTGAAGAAGCAGGCGTAGCCGCACCCACACCGCCGTAGGGTGGGCAAAGGCGCTGCCGCGCCATGTCCGCGCACGACAATGGCAATGGCGTCGTGCCCACCGTGTCGCCGCGGTGAACGCCGCCCGACGGTGGGCACGGCGCGCACCGGCGTGGACCAAACGGAAGGCGTGCCACGCGCCTTTGCCCACCCTACGGCCCCCCCGCCGCGAACATTTCCCGCTGTCGTCCCGGGCAAGCCCCGCGCGCGTAGCGCGTGGGGCGCCGACCCGGGACCCATACTCCGCGGCCGTCGTCTGGCGCGAGCTGTGGCCACAGCGTGCCCGAGCCCCGCGTCCTGTGGCTATGGATCCCGGCTCGGCGCGAACTGGCGCAATGCTGCGCATTGCCCCAGTCCGCTTGGCCGGGACGACAGCGGTGGGTGGGGTACGCACCGGTGAATCGCTTGCTGGCAAGGGTTGCGAGTCCTCCCGCCGCGGCGTAATTCCTTGCCATGACAGCCCAGCCCAACACCCCCGCCAGCGCCGCCGCCGACACCTCCGTGGCCGCGCTCCACGACAAGATCCTGATCGTCGATTTCGGCAGCCAGGTCACGCAGCTGATCGCGCGCCGGGTGCGCGAGGACGGCGTGTATTGCGAGATCGTGCCGTTCCAGAAGGCGGAGGCCGCCTTCCGCGAGATGAGACCTAAGGCCGTGATCCTCTCCGGCGGCCCGGAATCGGTCCATGAGGAAGGCTCCCCGCGCGCCCCGCAACTGATCTTCGAGAGCGGCGTGCCCGTGATGGGCATCTGCTACGGCCAGATGACGATGGCAGCCCAGCTCGGCGGCACCGTCGAGGGCGGCCACCACCGCGAGTTCGGCCGCGCCGATGTCGAGGTCAAGACCAACAGCCGCCTGTTCGACGGCGTCTGGCAGACCGGCGAGCAGCACCAGGTGTGGATGAGCCATGGCGACCGCATCACCCAGATGCCGCCGGGCTTCTCGGTCGCCGGCGTCTCGCCGAACGCGCCGTTCGCCGTGATCCAGGACGAACAGCGCAAGTACTACGGCCTGATGTTCCACCCGGAGGTGGTGCACACGCCCGACGGCGCAAAACTGATCCGCAACTTCGTCCGCAACATCGCCGGCCTCGGCGGCGACTGGACCATGCACGCCTTTCGCGCCGAGGAGATCAAGAAGATCCGCGCCCAGGTGGGCAGTCGCAAGGTGATCTGCGGCCTCTCCGGCGGCGTCGATTCCGCCGTTGCCGCGGTGCTGATCCACGAGGCGATCGGCGACCAGCTCACCTGCGTGTTCGTCGACCACGGCCTGCTCAGGCTCAACGAGGCCGAGACTGTCGTCGATCTGTTCCGGCACCACTACAACATCCCGCTGGTGCATGTGGACGCCTCAAAACTCTTCCTCGGCGAGCTCGCAGGGGTCACCGACCCCGAAGCGAAGCGCAAGACCATCGGAAGACTCTTCATCGACGTGTTCGAGGCGGAAGCGAAGAAGATCGGCGGCGCCGACTTCCTGGCGCAGGGCACGCTCTATCCCGACGTGATCGAGAGCGTCTCCTTCACCGGCGGCCCCTCGGTGACGATCAAGTCGCACCACAATGTCGGCGGCCTGCCGGCGCGCATGAACATGAAGCTGGTCGAGCCGTTGCGCGAGCTGTTCAAGGACGAGGTCCGCGTGCTCGGCCGCGAGCTCGGCCTTCCCGGCGTGTTCGTCGGCCGCCACCCGTTCCCGGGCCCCGGCCTCGCCATCCGCTGCCCCGGCGAGATCACGGTCGACAAGCTCGACATCCTGCGCAAGGCCGACGCCATCTACATCGACGAGATCCGCAAAGCCGGCCTCTACGACACCATCTGGCAGGCCTTCGCCGTGCTGCTCCCCGTCAAGACCGTCGGCGTCATGGGCGACGGCCGCACCTACGACTACGTCGTCGGCCTGCGCGCCGTCACCTCCACCGACGGCATGACTGCGGATTTCTATCCGTTCGACATGAAGTTCCTGGGCAACACGGCCACGCGCATCATCAACGAGGTGAAGGGCGTGAATAGGGTTGTGTATGACGTGACGAGCAAGCCGCCTGGGACGATTGAGTGGGAGTGAGCGAGTAATACCTGAGGCACGTTTTTAGTTCAGACACGAACTTTTTCGTACCCAGTGCCTGTCACAAATCCATGCTCAATGCACGATTTGCGAGTCAAGCCGGTGCCGGAATTATTTGAATACGCCTTTGCGTCGGGCCGGAATCGCAAGAACGAAGGCCAAGCAGACGGTTGCGCGTGATTCTCCCTTATGTGGACTAGGACTTCCTCTTCATCTTGGAGGTCCTTGACGTCTTTTGCAGAGTAATGTCGTCCCCATTCTGTAGAATGGTCAAGAGCTGCGTGAACAATGGCGTGGCGACATTTTGGCCTGCGCTCCCGGCGCGCGACAGCATGTTGAATAAGTTGTTCCCGCTGCTCCCAATCCTTAAAATAGAGGTTAGCTGCGCAGTTTAGAATTTGGTGCTCGTTCGTTGCATCGATATCGGCCGCGCTCATCACGTCAATCACGCCGGCTTGTTGTGAACTGTGATATACTGCTGGATCGTAAATGATTGTGCTGAGGCGTGGCGACAGTGGCAAAAGAAAGATTGTTCCAGCGGTTGTCACTCCAAAGCTTCTACGGTTGTTTCGACGTTGGATGTGCAATCGGTTTGTCAATACAGCGGGATTATCGGAGGTGACGAATGGGCGGTCGGTATGATTGCTCAATATGCAAACCTTTAGGTCGTCGACGACCCTCATCATATGGGCAAAGGTAAGCATAGCGTGCCGGACAGCGGCTTTTATCGCCTCACGAATCGGGGGGGCTTCTATATCGGACCCAGGAACGTTACATATCGCGTTTGTCATCTCAGTAGCCTTGCGGGAGGCCGCCTCAGTTCGCAAATACTGAAGTAGGACGAACCGCAAGAGTACGACGCGAGCTTTTGGGCTAACGGTCGGGCGTTGAACTGAGAGTATACGTACGATTTCGCCGTAAGGACCCTCAATCGCACTGATTGCGCGCTCGAGACTTTCATCCTTTCCGTAGAAGTAGTCTCCCGAGCATTGATTTTTTACAGGCGCGCCCCGGATAGGTTTCATGCGGTCAATGTTCAAAAGGTTGATCGCAAGACCCTTCCCATCAAGAGTAAATGGCTTGAGATGGACGCGCGGAACATAGTGTTGGTTCTTATTATCTGCCATCGCTTGTTGTCTCGAGGTTGTTGGGGGTGACCTTCTGAAACACTTGATAGCGAATATTCGATTGATGGTTGAGGGAACTGCGGGTGGCAGTGAACTTAATTAGATGATCAGGTTGTCGCAATTCAGTGCACTGTAATATCGAGTTCCGCCTACCGAATGGCCTACGACTGATGAGCTCGGCCATCCTCTCGGGGCCTTCTGGGAGGTAAGGGTGCTGAAGGCACATGATTGGTTTGTTATCCCGCTCTCAGCCGAAGCACACCTCGAATACCGTCGGTTAGGCGTGACAGAATGGTGAGACGCTACGGCGACCGCCAACCCCTCTTAATACTGCTTTGGGTCTCCATCGGATTTGTAGCCGGCGACTTCATGGAAGCCGGAATGGATTCGCGTCGGGCGATGTGGTTGAGAAGGGTTCTTGGGCTGCTATTTATCGCGACATTATGAAATTATTTTTCGCCGATACAACCAGCCTAAGTAATTGATTCAAAGACATTACGTAATATGTAAATCGTACGGACTCTCGCATTACGAGAATCGCGGGCTTGCGTCGGAATCAAAGTCCGTCCCTAATATCTAAATCGCCCCGAAAGACAGCTCTCAAGTTTCCTCAATGGAGAGCTGTGTCATGTCCGACCATCAGTTGCGCTTCAAGGGTCCTGGATTCGATTTCGACGCCAAGGGATGGATGGCGATCCTGGCCGCGATTGTTATCGCTGGAATGGTATTGTGGTTCTTTCATTGATGGTTAGGAAGCCGCGCACGGGTTTTCGAGACTGAGTCGTTCGCCGAGAACGTAGTTGAGTAGTAGGGTTGGCTCTCATTCCTTCAAGCATATTTTGATGTGGTCCCAAGGCCAATGCCCATCTGGGATAGGGCCCTGCGTGGTGTTGATGTCCTTGGCGGTCTGAAACCGTTCTGGTGCTGATCTCCACGTTGAAATGAGCGCGGTGGTGTTATCTCGATAGCCGATGGGGCCTACGGCTAGGCCGGTTGAGCAGGTTGGGTCGAGGCGTGGCCGCCGGCGGCCCAGATGGCTTGCATCGGCGGCTCATTTACGCCATATGACTACTGTAGTCATATTTAACCGAGACAGCCATGCGCGAAATTCAGCTTCGTGATGCAAAGGCCAATCTCTCCGCCGTGGTCGATCAGGCGGTGGAGGGCAAGCCGTCGGTCATCACGCGCCACGGCAAGCGCGAGGCGGTCGTCTTGAGCTACGAGGAATGGGAGCGGCTGTCCCACGTGCCGAGCTTTGGCCGGCTGTTGATGGCGGCGCCGCTGGCAGCGGAGGATGTGCCCGAGCGCGATCCGTCTCCGGCACGAACCATCGATCTCTGAAATCGTGTATCTCGTCGACACCAACGTCATTTCGGCGGCGGCGCCAGGAGGTCCAATTTCTGCCGCGCTCGTCGATTGGATGGATGCGCAATCGGCGTCGCTGTTCATCTCGGTCGTGACAGTCGCGGAGACCGAGGACGGGATCGCGAAGCTGCGGCGGGAAGGCGCCACGCGCAAGAGTGCGGACATCGCCGCGTGGCTGGAGACGGTCGTGCATCTCTACGCTTACCGTATTCTCCCGTTCGACATCCAGGCCGCCCGGATCGCCGGCGCCTTGACGGATCGGGCGAGGGGACTCGGCCACGCGCCGGGCTTTGCCGACATCATCATCGCCGCGACCGCGCGCCGGCATCAACTGACCATCCTATCCCGCAACCTCCGCCATTTCGAGCCACTGGGTGTCGCTGTGCGTGATCCGTTCGCGGCGTTGCCGTGAACGTGGTGGGATGAGGTCGTTGAGACAACAGTGCACGTAACTTGCTCCTCGACCCGCATGTCCGGACACCGGCAGGTCAGGACTCGCGCGAGGTTACGGTGATAGTGCACAAAACCCACTGCGCTAGGCCAGCAACTGCGTGGATCGTTCCAAGGTCGACATGAAGCGGCTGCGCAAGCAGGCGCGTGACCGGCTGAAGGGTGCGAAGAAAGCATCCGGCCGTGCCGATTGAACTGATCTGGTCCAATCAGGCGCAAGCCGATCTGATCGATATCTACCTCCTGATTGCCGTCGAGCAGCCAGCCGCCGCGGAACGATATCTCGATCGGATCGAGGCGAACTCGAACTCCTGAGATCGCAGCCGCGGATGGGTGTTCGGCGCACAGATATCAGGCCATCGATGCGCATGCTGGTCGAGACGCCGTATCTGCTGCTTTATCGAACAGTGCCGGATACGGACGATGGTCGATCGACGTGGTCGAAGTCATCCGCGTCATCGACGGCCGCCGCAATCTTCATGGACTCGTATGAGCTAGCTGCATCGAACTACTCGACGGGCAATCCTTGCATGCCGCATCTGCGCCAACTGCCCGTCGTGCCAGTTTGTCGCGAACTTCTCCCTTGTCACGTCGGGCAAATCACCTGCACATTTCCGCGCATCCCGGCTCGCTGAAGAGGGACGTTTCGCGATCGTCACGAGCGTCGAGCAGGGGAAGCGACGGGCGCGTTGCTCTGCAGCCGGGTGTTAAAGCCCGCGCCGACGAACGGAGCGAGGCGACGGCGAAATGGTGTGGTCCTGGCATCGCGGTGCTGATGCCAAGCCGGCGGTGATGATGATCCGCGGGCGACGGGGGCAAGACAGCCGATCCCCGGGGAGAGCGCCTATAACCCGTCAAACCGTCGCGCAGGGAAGGCCGGATATTGGGCTGAACCTGTGGTTCTGCCGCGTGCTTATTTGCTGCACGCGGACCGCGGGTATCAGCCGATACCCGGTCTTCCCTGCGCCTCTTCTTCGGAGGAAGAGGTCGACTGATGGCAAAGCTCGGGCGCATCTCGCCGCGAGAAAGCTCAGGCATGCCTGCTGTTTGAAACGTGGAGACAGGTGCCGGGACGATGTCCCGCGCGGGTGTTCGGTGCTCATGTCACGGCTGGCCGCGAGCGAGAACCAATTCACCGGCGAGCGGCGGTCTCATGGCCCGCGCATGCGCCGGGCGAAGCCGGTGAGACGGTTGCGCGCAACGTCCAGCAGCAGGGCAAGTGCGTTGAGGCGCTGCGGCTCTGGTGTCTCCGTCAGGCCCGCGGTGCCGTTGAGATGCCGGTCGCAGTTCTGTGCGAACGTCGTCGTGAGGCGCGAGGCCAGATCGCGCACCAGCCCATCACGCGCGATCTGCGCCAGGGGACCGGAGAGGCTGTAGCCGATTGCGAGCGCGACGTGGGTTGCCCGCCCTTCGTCGATCGGAAGCATGCGCCAGCTGATCTGTCCGGAGGTCGAGGTGCGGCTCCGCTGGTCACGTCCCGTGCCGATGAGCCGGCCCGACAAATCCGCCGCGTTGCGGTCGATGCGCGCAGAACCGCGGAAGACGGCCGACAGCGGGCCGATGGCGACCCTGATCTCACCTTCGATGCGATCCGCAGCCGGGAGGTCCGTGATGGTGGCGCCGGGAAAGCAGGCGGCCAGGGTTTTGGGCTGACCAAACAGCGCAAAGACCTGCTCGGGCGCGGCGTTCACCATGAACGACGCATCGAAGCTCTTGGCGGGCACGACCTCGGGTGGTTCGAGCCAACCGAGGGCGACTCCGCGGAGAAGCTTGGTGTCCGTCATCGTCGGTAGCGCCGACGACGCGGTGGTCGGGATCGCGCCCGGCTGCGATCCCACCGGGCCGAGCGATGTTCGTCCTGCGCCGATCACGGCCGCGACGCCTCGCTGCCGTCGCGCCGCGATGACGGCGCTGATTGCGCGGACGATCCCGGCATAGCCGGTACAGCGGCAGAGATTGCCGCTCAGCCCGACACGGATGGCCTGCTCGTCCGCCTGATCGAGGCGCAGCACGAGGTCGTGCGCCGACATGATCATGCCGGGCGTGCAGTAACCGCATTGCAGGGCATGCTCGCGCGTGAAGGCGTCACGCAGCTCGGCTGCGATCTCATCCTCGTCCAGTCCTTCGATGGTCGTGACGGCGGCACCGTCACAGGCTACGGCGAGCGTGATGCAGGAGCGGGCCGGAGCGCCGTCGAGCAGCAGCGTGCAGGCGCCACAGACGCCGTGCTCGCAGCCGAGATGTGTGCCCGTCAGGTCGAGCTGATCACGCAGGACGTCGGCGAGATGGGTGCGCGGTTCGACCGTGGCCTTGGTCGTGCTGCCGTTGACGGTGAGCTGGATCGTTGTCATGCGGCGGCCTCCGCCATCGCCCGAGCGAGCACGCTCACATGGATGTGGCGGGCGGCTGGATCGGTCACGCCGGCCTGCGTCAGCAGGCGGTCGGCGAGGTCGCGATCGAACTGCTGCCTGAGATCGGTGATCGCTCCGCCGGACAGCGATGAATCGTCGACGACGATCGGCGCCCTGTCGATGGCGCCGATCACGACTCGGTTGCGGGACTTATCGGGCTCGATCAGGACGGCGGCCATCGCATGCGCGAATTCCCCGGGCTTGCGGCAGGCCTTGGCGTAGCCGAAGCGCGTCGTGGGCGACAGGGAGGGAAGGCGGATCGCGGCGACGAACTCGCCGGGACGCAGCGCGGTCTGCAGTGCGCCCTGGATGAACTCTGCCACGGCGATGTCACGTTGGCCGGTGGAGCTCGTCAGCCGCACGCCGGCGCCGAGGGCCGTGAGCGTCGTTACCCAGTCGGCGGCCGGGTCGGCATGACCTAGCGAGCCGCCGATGGTGCCGCGGTTGCGTACGGCGCGATAGGCAATGCCGCGCGCGATCCGCCGCAGCACGCCATGAGTCACGTCAGGAAGCCGGCCGTCCTCGATGTCGGCATGGGTGACGCAGGCGCCGATGACAAGATCATCGCCGTCACGCTCGGCCGTACGAAGCTCGGCGAGCCCCGCGATGTCGACGATCAGCGGCGGCTGCACCAAGCGCAGATTGAGCATCGGCCCGAGCGACTGGCCACCGGCCATGATCCTTGCGCCGCCATTGGCGTCCGCGAGCAGGGCGAGCGCGGCGCCGACGCTGTTGGGACGCTCATAGGCGAAGGATGCAGCCTTCACGGCGAGCTCGCTTGCGCCTGTTTCGCTGCCAGCACTGCCGCGACAATGCGGCGTGGCGACAGCGGTGACTGCATCAGCTCCGCACCAAGCGGACGGAGAGCGTCGTTGACGGCATTGGCGATCGCCGCCGGTGGCGCGATCGCACCGCCTTCGCCGATGCCCTTGACGCCGAACATCGTGTAGGGCGACGGCGTCTCCATGTGAAACAGGCGCGGTTCGGGGACTTCGGTCGGACCCGGCAGCAGGTAATCGGCCAGCGTCGTCGCCAGCGGCTGCGCGGCGTCGTCGAACGGCATCTCCTCGTACAACGCGGTGCCGATGCCCTGCGCCAGGCCACCGAGAATCTGGCCGTCGACGATCATCGGATTGACGAGGACACCGCCATCCTCGACGATGACGTAGTCGAGCAGCTCGACCTCGCCGAGATCCGGATCGACCGCGACCGTGACGGCATGGGCCGCGTAGGAGAAGGTGCCGCTGTCGCGCACCGGCTTGTAGCCGCTGGTGACCTCGAGGCCGGCCGGGTCAACGTCGGCGGGAAGGTCCTGCGGCCGGCGGTACCAGGTGTGGGCGATCTCGGCGAGGCCGACGCTGCCGTTCGGTCCGCAGGCGCGGCCCTCGCGCCATACGACCGCCTCGGGCGCGAGCTGCAGCAGCTTGGCGCCGATGCGCGTGGCGCGCGCGACGAGCTGCGCGCAGGCCGTGCCCACCGCGCCGCCGGCCATCACCATCGAGCGCGAGCCCCAGGTGCCGGTGGAGTAGGGCGTCATCGCGGTGTCGCCGAGCACGACGCGGATGTTGCCGGGATCGACGCCGAGCACTTCGGACGCGACCTGAGCCAGCGTAGTCTCGAGTCCCTGGCCGTGCGAATGAACGCCGACGCGCAGCTCCAGCCCGCCGTCGGGCGTCAGGCGCGCCGTCGCCTGCTCGTGGCCGGGTACCATCGGGATGCCCCAGCCGGCGTAGACCGAGGTGCCATGTGCGGCCTGCTCGCAATAGATCGAGACGCCGGTCCCGATCAGCCGGCCGTCCGCCTCGCCGTGCTGTTGCCGGGCGCGGATCGCGGGGACGTCGATCGACGCCAGCGCCCGCTGCAACGCGCCGGGATAGTCGCCGCTATCGAAATGCTTGTTGGTGATGTTGTCGAACGGCATGTCCTGCGGTTGCACCAGATTGCGCAGCCGGACCTCGCCGGGCTCGAGCCCGGCTTCGGCCGCGACGGCATCGAGCAGCAGCTCGAGCGCGAAGCAGACGCCGGTGCGCGCCACGCCGCGATAGGGCAGGATCGGGCATTTGTTGGTTGCGACCGAGTAGGTGCGGCAGCGATAGGCCGGCATCCGATACGGCCCCGGCAGGATGCTCGCGATCTGCGCCGCTTCGAGGCAGGCCGAGAACGGATAGGACGAGTAGGCGCCGGAATCGACGATCGCCTCGCAATCGATACCGCGCAGGCGGCCGTCGCGATCGGCATAGACCGTGATGTGATAGGCGTGCTCGCGGCAATTCGCGCTGGCGCTCAGATGCTCGCGCCGGTCCTCGAGCCAGCGCACCGTCCAGCCCTTTTCCATGGCGAGCCAGCTCAGGCACACTTCCTCGGGCAGCAGGATGCCCTTGTGGCCGAAGCCGCCGCCGATGTCGGGCGCGATGATGCGGATGCGGCCCTGGTCCATGCCGAGGCAGTCGGACAGGCCGTTGCGCACGATGTGCGGCATCTGCGAGCCGGTGTGCAGCGTGAGCTGATCGAGCCGGTGATCGAAGGTCGCGACGACGCCGCGGCCCTCCAGCGGCGCCATGCACTGGCGCGCCGTCGAGATCTCGCGCGTCACCTTGATCGGCGCGTCAAGCGCCGCAGTGATGTCGACCTCGAAATTCGTTTCCAGGAAGACGTTGTCGCCCCAATGCTCGTGCACGAGCGCGCCGCCGGCCGCGCGCGCCAGCCGCATGTCGTGCACCGCCGGCAGCGGCTCCAGGTCGAGCTCGACGGAAGCGGCGATGTCCTCGGCCTCGGCGCGGCTGCGCGCGACGCACATCGCCACGAGTTCGCCGACATGGCGCACCTTGCCCGTCGCCAGCACCGGCTGCTCGGAGATCTTGAACCCGGGCAGGCCTGAGACGGCGCGGATCGGCTTGATGCCGGCGAGGTCGTCGGCCGTGAAGACGATGTCGCGGTACACCGTGGGAATATGGATCGCCTTGATGCTGGCGTGCGCCATCGGGCTGCGCACGAAGGCGACGTCCTTCATCCCCGGCAGCCTGATGTCGGCGACATACTGGCCGCGGCCGCGCAGGAAGCGATCGTCCTCCTTGCGCTGCAGCCGCGCGCCGACGCCACGCGGCGCGCGCTCATCCGAGACGGTCGGCGCCGCGCCGGCCACGTCAGGCCGCGACCGCTGTAGGCAGGATCGGCGCCATTGCGTCGTGCCTGACGCCGGCGCGCAGGCAGAACACCGGCTGCAGCAGCCGATCGGCAATCACCTCGGTCTTCTCGTTGTCGCGCAGCACGAAGCGCCCTTGCTTCTCCTGGAGCACGCCGACGTCGGCGTCCATGCCCGGACGCAGTGCGCCGATCTGATCGGACAGGCCGAGCATGCTAGCTGGGTTCGACGTCACCATCGGCACGACCTGCTCCAGCGTCAGCCCGAGCGCGACCAGCGAGCTCATCGCCTGCACGAGGCTGAACTTGGCCTGGCCGGCGAAGGGGTGGTTCTCGTCGTCGGCAGGTTCGTCCGGCGTGCCGGCGGGCGCCGGCACATGCGTGTTGTAGCCGTGGATGTCGGCGCCGAGCGTATGCGGCACGATGCCGGCGTCGATCGCCTTGCGCGCCAGCCGGTAGGAGAAATGGCTGCCATGGCCGACGTCGACCTTGAGCCCGCGGTCGAGCGCGGCCTGGATCACCGGATGTACATCGCCCCTGGTGTTGACGAAGCCGCCGGGATGCCGCGTGAACGGGTGCGCCAGCACGTCGCCCGGACGCAGCAGCGGGATCACGCGCTCCAGGATGGTGTCGACATCCTCGCCGTTGGTGCCGCTCGCCGGCAGGCCCCACAGCTGGCCGAAATGGACATAGACCGGGAGTTCGGCGCGGCGGCCGATCTCCGCGGCCATCTCGATGACTCGGATGCCCCAGCGCGCGAAGCCGCCGATCTCGGCATGCGCCTTGATGCCGCGGACGAGGTCGCGGTTGGCCACAGCTGACTTCACCGTCGCGTCGATGTCGACGCAGTCGGGCCGATAGAGATCGGGGTAGTAATGGCCCTCGAGGCCGCCGACCAGATAGGCCGACAGGAACGCATAGACGCGCGACTGCGCCTGCTGGGCGACGAAGTGCCGGAAGCCGGGCAGGGTCATGCAGGACGGACCGCCCTGGTCGATCAGGCTGGTGACGCCCGACTGCACGCCGACCATGTCCGCATTCATGCCGAAGCGGCCGGTGACGTACTGATAGACATGGGCGTGGGTGTCGATCAGTCCGGGAAGCACGAGCTGGCCGGTGACGTCGACGACATCCCTGGCGCTGGTCGGCAGGATATCGGACTGGACAGCGGCGATGCGGCCATTGCGGATGGCGACATCCTTCAATCCATCGATGCCGGAGGCGGGGTCAATGACGCGACCGCCGCGCAGGAGCAGGTCGAACGAGGCGCTCACGGACATGCAAGGTCTCCTTTCCGGGCGGTGTGTTTGTCCCGGTCAAAGCCTTCCTCGACGAGCCGGCGCGGACGATACGCCGACCAATTTACGAAGCATACTTCGCATTACATCAAGATCCGTGCCATAGACAGCTTCAAATTGATGCAGCGTGATCAGCGCTTATGCGGGAGCCGTTCGATGGCCGGAAAGACTAAGCCGAAAGCAGATCCGTCGTGGCCGCTCGAGGAGCGTCCGGGCTATCTGATCAGGCGGCTGCATCAGATCCACGTCGCGCTGTTCCAGGAGAAATGTGCCGCTTACGAGATCACGCCGTTGCAGTACAGCCTGTTGACGGCGCTTGCAAAACGGGGGACGGCGGATCAGACGGCGCTGGCCCAGGACATCGCGCTCGACCGGACCACGACGACCGGCGCATTGAAGCGGCTGCAGGCGCGTGGCTTCGTCGATCGCAGCGTCGGACCGCACGACCGGCGGTCGCGGACCTGCCGCCTGACCCGTTCCGGCGCGGCATTGCTGCGCAAGATCGAGCGGCCGGCACGGGCGGCGCATCTCGCGACGGTCGCGGATCTCACCAAGGCCGATCAGAAACGGCTCATTGCCATGATGCAGGCGATCGTCAAGGCGCAGGGCGAACGGCTCGATGCGACACGATCGCCAGACTGAGCGCGCCCGACCGCGATGAGCTCCGATTAGATAATGGGCATGGTGCTGCCCGAAAAGCAGCGCGTCGCCGGAATGCAGCATCCGGTCGGGGCGCCGTCGCCGTAAATACGAAGCATGCTCCGCATTCAGGTGCTGCGGCGTTTTGTCCGCAACTGGCGCATTTGGCTGCTCATTTTCGGTGAAGATCGTTGCAGGAGCGGTCGCGCTGCGCCGGGCCCCGCGACGTCTGGCATGTCCCTTGCTCACATCTCGAACAATAGCTGCGCGGAAGCCGCGGCGAAATCGATCCGGGGCGGCGACACCGATGTCGCAGCGCGTGGGGTGAGCAATGCGACGTCTGCCGCTGCGGGATCCGCCGATCATGGCTCAGGCCAATGGCGTTCGTTCGACCTGGCGCGTCGCGCGTGATGCGATAGGGGCGCTGTGATGTCCGAGCATGCCGATGCCCTCGCGACACGCTTCGGAGACGGCGGGCCCGATGGCGGCGATGTCGAGGCCAATGCGTTCCTGCGCGGCGTGCTGTCGCGCAAGACGGTGCGCCGCTATAGCGACCGGATGCCGGAGGAGGGGCTGCTCGACCTGCTCGTCGCCTGCGCGCTGAGCGCCTCGGCCAAGTCGGATTTCCAGCAGGCTTCGGTGATGCGCGTGCGCAATGCCGACAAGCGGGCGGCGATCGGCCGGCTGTTTCCGAGCATGCCCTGGATCGGCGCGTCGCCGCTGTTCTTCGTTTTCCTCGGTGACGCGCGGCGGCTGCAGCGGATCGGCGAGCTGCGCGGCAAGCCGGTCAGGAACGGCACCCTGGAAGGCTTTTTCAACGCCTCGGTCGATGCGGCGCTGGCACTGCAGACCATGATCCTGTGCGCGGAGTCCGCCGGCCTCGGCACCTGTCCGATCAGCGTCATCCGCAACGAGATCGACACGGTCGCCAAGGTGCTGGAGCTGCCCGACATGGTGTTTCCCGTTGCTGGGCTGTGTCTCGGCTATCCCGCGGCGGAGGGCCATGTCAGCCTGCGGCTGCCGCGCAGCATTACCACGCATGTCGACCGCTACGGCGACGATGCGCTGCCCGCGGCGCTCGACGATTACGACCGGCGGCGCCATGCGCGGCACGCGATTCCGAAGGAGCAGCAGCGCGGCAATGCCGAGTTCGGCGAGGCCGATTTCTACGGCTGGTCGGAGGACAAGGCGCGGCAGGCCGCCAAGGCCGAAGGGGCTGCCTTCCCACCCTATCTGCGCGCGCACGGCTTCAGCTTCGACTGATCAGTTCATGTAAGGAGATCCGAGATGACCAAGCTTTCGTTTCCCCGCCTGTCGCTACCGTCGCGGCGAGCAGCGCTTGCGCTGCTGGCCGCCGCGCTGACCTTGCCGGCCGCGTTCAGCGCCAACGCCGGCAGTCTCGACGAGATCAAGAAGCGCGGTCTCATCGTCGCGACCGAGGACGATTTCCGTCCCTTCGAGTTCGTCAAGGACGGCAAGCCGACCGGCTTCGACAACGAACTGATCGAGGATCTGCGCAAATACGCGCCGTTCGAGATCAAGCAGCAGATCCTGCCGTGGACAGGCATCCTGGCCGGCGTCTCCACCGGCAAGTACGATGTCGCCATCACCGCGGCGATCATCACCAAGGAGCGCAAGAAGTCGCTCGACTTCACCAGCCCGATCGCCGACGCGACGCACTATTACGTGAAGCGCAAGGACGACAAGAGCATCTCCGCGATCAAGGATCTCAGCGGCAAGACCGTCGGCGTGCAGGCCGGCAGCGCGCTGCTGGGGCGGCTGCCCGAGCTCCAGGCGATGCTGGAAAAGGAGGGCGGCAAGCTCGGCAAGGTGGTCGAATACACCTCCTATCCCGAAGCCTATCAGGATCTCGCGCTTGGCCGTGTCGACTACGTCGTCAACACCATCATCAACATCAAGGCGCTGGTCGCCGAGAAGCCGAACGTGTTCGCGGTCGGCCAGCCCGTCTCCGGCAAATCCTATCCGGCCTGGGCGGTCGCCAAGGGCAACACTGAGCTGGTCGAATTCCTGAACGGTTTCATCGCCAAGGAGAAGGAAACCGGCCGGTTCGCCGAGTTGCAGACGAAGTGGTTCGGCGAGGCCTTTCCGGATCTGCCGGTCACGTTCGAGCCGGAATTCTGACGCCGCGGAAGAGGTGCAGCTGATGTGCGGGTGGCGAACGCTGCGCGCCGGTCCGCTCGACGGCCAGGTGCGCCTGCATCGGACGAGGTTGGCCGATGCAGGGCGCCGGCCGTCCGGCATCGCCACGGATGGCCGGCGATGAGCGCGGCCGACGTGCTCGCCATCCTGCAGGGCGCCGTGGTCACGGTGACGCTGTCCTTGGTCGGCATCCTGATCGGGCTGCCGATCGGCCTTGGCCTGGCGCTGCTGCGTTGGGCCGATGTTCCCGTCGTCGCCCGCATGGTCGCCGTGTATGTCTCGGTGCTGCGCGCGACGCCGCTGGTGACGTTGCTGCTGCTGCTGTTCTTCGCGCTGCCCAATGTCGGGATCGCAATCGGGCCGGTGTCGGCGGCGATCCTGGCGCTGGTGATGAACACCTCGGCATTCAATTGCGAGGTCTGGCGCGCCGCGCTGATGAACTTCCCGAAGGAGCAGTACGAGGCCGCGCAGTCGGTCGGCATGCATGCGAGCCTGCGCTTCCGCCGCATCGTCCTGCCGCAGATCGTGCGCGTCAGTCTGCCCGGGCTCGTCAACGAGATGTCGCTGCTGATCAAGGTCACGCCCGTGCTGGCGGTCGTTGGCGTCGTCGACATCACCCGCGCGGCGGTGCGCATCGGCGCCGAGACCTATGAGCCGCTGCCGCCGTTCCTGGTCGCCATCGCGATGTATGCGCCGATCGTGTTCGCGCTGGTCTCGCTGCAGCGCTTCATCGAGCGGCGCCAGCTCGCAGCCGAGGCCGCATGATCCGGGATTTCGCCATCGTCTGGAGCGAGCGGGGTCTGCTGCTGAGCGGTCTCGGCAACACCACGATCCTCTCGGTGCTGTCGGCCATCGCCGGGCTCGTGATCGCCTTCGTGCTGACGCCGGCCCTGATGTCGAAGCGGCGCTGGCTGGCGCTCACGGTGCGCGTGTTCGTCGACGGCATGCGCTGCGTGCCGTTCCTGCTGTTCGCCTACATCGTCTACTACGGTTTGCCCTCGTTTGGCATTAGGCTCGACAATTGGAGCTCGGGGCTGGTGGCGCTGACCGTCTATCACGCCGCCTATCTCGCCGAGATCCTGCGCGGCGCCTGGGCGGCGCAGCCGCGCGAGCCGATCGAAGCCGGCGTCGCCTTCGGCTTCTCCGGGGCGCGATTGTTCCGCCGCATCATCCTGCCGCCGCTGCTGCTCGCCGCAGGTCCTGTCATCGGCAACCAGATGATCCAGATCGTCAAGGACAGCGCTTTTCTAACTATCATCGCACTGCCCGAGCTGACGCATGCCGCGAGCTCGATCCAGTCGCGCCACTACGTGCCGTTCGCCGCCTTCATCACCGCCGTGATCCTCTATTGGGGGCTCTGCCTCGTGATCGAGGCGGGTGTCAGCGGCATCGACCGGCTGGCCGCGGCGCGGCGCTGAGAGGGAGCCCGGGATGACCGACGACATGGCCGTGCTCGACGTCGCCGGCATTTCCAAGCGGTTCGGTGAGCTCGAGGTGCTCTCCGATATCAGCTTCACGGTGACGCGCGGCGAGACGGTCTGCGTGCTCGGCCCGTCCGGCTCCGGCAAGTCGACCCTGCTTCGCTGCATCAACTGGCTGGAGCGGCCGGATGCCGGTCAGATCTATCTCAACGGCGACCGCATCGGCATCAACAATGGTGGCGTCGTTATGTCCGACCGTGAGCTGTCGCGGGTCCGCACGCGGATCGGCATGGTGTTCCAGCATTTCGCGCTGTGGCCACATCTGACGGTCCTTCAGAATCTCATGGAGGCGCCGGTGCAAGTGCAGAAGCGTCCCGTGGCCGAGGTGCGCGAGGAGGCGATGGCGCTCCTCGCCAAGGTCGGGCTCTCCGACAAATGCGATGTGTTCCCGGTGCGGCTGTCCGGTGGGCAGAAGCAGCGCGTCGGCATTGCGCGTGCGCTGGCGATGAAGCCGGACGTCCTCTTGTTCGACGAGCCGACCAGCGCGCTCGATCCGGAGCTGGTCGGCGAGGTGCTGGTGGTGATGCGCGAGCTTGCGCGCGAGGGCCGCACGATGGTGATCGTGACCCACGAGATGGGCTTTGCTCGCGAAGCCGCCACCCGCATTCTGTTTCTCGATCGCGGCCGCGTGGTCGAGACCGGGCCTCCGGAGCGCTTCTTCGTCAACCCGGAAACCGAACGCGCGCGCCAGTTCATCCAGCGCTACGCCGCCGGATGAGCCAGAAACAACGCGAGGAGACACGCCATGGATCCGATTTATCATCTGCTCCCGGATGCGCCGAAGCCGGTCACTCCCTACAGCCATGCGGTGCAGGCCGGTCCGTTCCTGTTCGTCACCGGCCAGCTCGCGACCGATCCCGATGACGACGCGCTGCCGCTCCCGGACGGTATCGACGCGCAGACCCGCAAGGTCATGGATAACCTCGCGCGTGTGCTGAAGGGCTGCGGCATGAGCTTCGCGAACGTCGTGTTCGCCCGCATCTACCTGACCGATTTCAAGCGCGACTACGCCGCGATGAATACGATTTTCTCCAATCATTTCGACGATGCGTACCGGCCTGGCCGGACCACGATCGGCGTCTGCGATCTGGCGCGCGGCGGCATCGTCGAGATCGACATGGTCGCCTACAAGCCCTGAAGGAGAGAGCGATGGATCCGATCGAGATTCCGGCGCGGCGCGGCAAGGCGGCGCTCGTCACGGCCGGCCAGGTGGTCACCGTGATCAATACCCATGGCGAGCAGGTGGTCGACACCTGGGCGTTCAATCGCGTTGACCTGTCGGAGTTCATGTCGAACGAGCACACGCGGGCGCATTCGCTGCATCTGGTGCCGCTGCCGGGAGACGTGCTGCGGACCAACAAGCGCCGGCCGATCCTGACCCTGATCGAGGACACCTCGGGCGGCATCCACGATACGCTGATCGCGGCGTGCGACCGCTACCGCTATACGTTTCTCGGACACGAGGGCCATCACGACAATTGCACGGATAACCTGTTCGCCGGCATGGCCGAACTCGGCCTGACGCCGCCGGAGGTGCCAAGCCCGCTCAACCTGTTCATGAACATTCCGTGGGATGCCGAGGGCACGCTGGGCTTTGCCGCGCCGCCGCGCCCCGTTCCCGGCGGCCATGTGCGCTTGCGCGCGGAGATGGATCTGGTGATCGCGTTCTCGGCCTGTCCGCAGGACATCCTGCCGATCAACGGCAAGGCTGGGAAGCCCGTCGAGGCACATTTCACGGTGACCGACGCATGAGCGGAGAAGGCAAGGCGGAGCAGGCTGCAGCCAACCGCCGCCGCTATGAGGAACTGCGCGCGGCGGGGCAGGAGCTGAAGCAGATGCCGCCGCCAACGGCGCTCGATGGCGCGCCGGTCGCGGAGGACGCGATCGTGCAGTCCGAGCAGGTGCCGCCGGGGTGGCACGCGACGGTTCGGCTGTCGTGCGGAGAAGCGCTGCGGCTCCGCGACGATCTTGGCCGCTCCAGCGTGTCGCTGCTGGCGTGGCGCAGCGAGGATCCAAGCGAGCGGCTCAACTGCGCCGACACTGTGAAGGTGCAATGGAGCGCGGTGCTGTCGAAGGGCCGGATGATCCTGTCGGACATGGGACGGGTTCTGCTGTCGGTGATCGAGGATACCTCCGGCGCGCATGATCTGCTGGTCGGCGGCTCGACCCCTGACTCGACGTTGGCGGCCTATGGCGAGGTGACGCGCAACACGCAGGCGAATTTCATCTCGGCCGCTGCCAAGATCGGACTGAGCCTGCGCGACATCCCGCCTTGCGTGACCTTCTTTGCGCCGGTGACGACGGACGCAAACGGGCGCTTCGTCTGGCACGCTGCGCGCAAGCGCGCCAGCGACTTCGTCGATCTGCGCGCCGAGATGAACCTGATCGTCGCGGTCTCCAACTGCGCCCATCCGCTCGATCCGGCGCGGCCGGCAGCGACCACGCCGATCACGCTGGTCCGGCACCGGCTGCCGCCGCCTGCTGATGATGATGTCTGCCGCAGGGCCTCGCCGGAAGCGGTGCGCGCCTACGCCTTCACCGATCAGCTGTTCGCCTGAGGAGCGTGATCATGTCATCGACCGATCGCGGCCATCTCGTCTACAGCTTCGACATTCCCGCCGAGCAGCCCTGGTCGCGGGTGCTGAAGAGGGGCCAGACGCTCCGCATCATCGACAGCGAGGGCGAGCAGGCGGTGGACGCGCTGATCTACGTCGCCGCGGACACCGCCGAGCGCTACAGCGCGCAGGACACCTTGCGCGTCCAGGGCTCGGCCTATCTCGAGCTTGGGACGCGGCTGATCTCCAACCGCGGACGGGTGATGGCGCGGATCACCGCCGACACCTGCGGCCGCCACGATACCTCGGCCGGCTGCTGCTCCTGCGAGAGCAATGCCGTGCGCTTCGGCGAGGCGACGCGCTACCTGCATGCCTGCCGCGAAAACTTCATCCTGGAGCTGTCGCGGCACGGCCTGACCAAGCGCGACATCGTCTCCAACCTGAACTTCTTCATGAACGTCCCGATCGAGCCCTCCGGCAATTTCACCGTGCTCGACGGCCCGTCCGCGCCGGGCAACTACGTCGACGTGACCGCGGAGATGGACGTGCTGTTCGTGATCTCGAACTGTCCGCAGGTGAACAATCCATGCAACGGTTTCGATCCGACTCCGATCCGTGTGGAGATCAGGGAAGCGACGGCATGAACCCCTGCTGCTGCAGGCGCACGCTCGTCGGACCGACATGCGGCGAGAGGCGCCTCAACTCGCCTCGTCGCGCAGGTGATACCAGCGATAGAGCAGGCGCTGGCCGATGCGGCGGAACGGCGCGAAGGGATGCGTCGGCAGCGCCGAGGTGAAGATCGGCAGATCCTGCCCCTTGAAGGCTTGGCCCGCGAGCATCTGCGCCATCCGGCGGCCGGCCTGCGCCGAATAGGAGACGCCGTTGCCGCCATAGCCGAGCGCATAGACCAGCTTCGCCTGGGCATCGGGACGCACGATGCGCGGCATCATGTCGTGGCTGACATCGACCCAGCCCCACCACGAATAATCGATCTCGATGCCTGTGAGCGCGGGAAACTTGCGATGCAGGCCGTCGATCAGGAGCTGGAGGTGCCGGTCATGCGTAGCGTCGGCGCCAGTGATGGCGCTCCGGCTGCCGATCTGGACGCGGTCGTCCGGCAGCAGCCGGTAGTAGAAGCGCAAAGTGCGCGTGTCGGAGATCACCTGCCGGGTCTTGAAGCCGGTCGCCGCGAGCTCGGCCGCAGTGAGCGCGCGCGTCACCAGCGAGTTCGACAGGATCGGCATGCGGCGGCCGGACAATTCCGGCGTCAGCCCAGCGAGGTATAGGCGCCGGTGGCGATGCCGACGCCGTTCGCGGTCACATTGCCGCCGGGGGGACTGTAGACCCGATATTTGTGATCAAGCTACGCGATCTTGGGACAAGTGAGGTCGAGGCAGAGGCGATTGCCGGCAGACATCTCGTTATGCCTGCCCAGAGACATGAATCGAGCCGTAGCGGGTCGAAGAGGCGCAGGAAATGCGGAAATGGAGCGCGAGGCCGAAGCCCTGCCTGGGCTGACCTCAACGCTGGCTGTGCAACCAATTCTCGCCAATTGGCTAAGTGGCTACCAGCTTCCTTGCGGTGCTCCAAAGACTCTCAGCGGCATGGATCATCCGCGCCCGCGCGCGGATGAGGCATATGTTGATCTTGATGTCCCAGTCCTTCGGGCCGGCTCTTACCAATCGGCCGCTCTGGAGATCGAGTTCGACCAGGCTGCGTGGAGCCCAGGTGATCCCGCGGCCTTCTCGGGCCATGTTGATGAGCAGCATCACCGGTGCTGAGAAGCTGGGGAGCAGCATGGCGCTCGGCTGCTTCGTCGCGAGGAAGGCGGTCACGATGCGGCCCACGCCGGAACCTGGATGATAGGCGAGATAGGGCAGCGGCTTGTCCGCAGAGCCAGGCAGCGCAAACCGCGGCATCGATTGCCGCCGGCGACCGCTGCGCGTGACGGCCTTGTAACCGGTCGCGCTGATCGGGACCAGGACATCGTCGGCGAGATCGATGCGCTGAAAGCGATCGTTGTCCAGGCGGCTGGCGAGCGATGGGTGGTAATGCGCCAGCATGAAATGCGCATGGGCCTCGAGCAGGAGCTTCTCACACCCGGCGAAGTTCGACGCCACGAGCTGAACGGCGGAACCGGATCGCGCACGATCGACCCGGCGGATCCAGTCCGGAAAGAACGTCTGCGACAGTGCGTGGGTGGCGACGAATTGAACGGTCTCGGCCTTGAGGCGCGCCGCTTCCAGGGCCTCCTCGCGGCCGTTTGACAGCCTGCGAATGACGTCCTCCGCCACCGGACGAAAACTCTCCCCTGCCGGCGTCAGCTTCACGACATGGGTGCTGCGCTCGAACAGAGGCGCTCCAAGCCACGCTTCCAGCGACTTGATCCGCCGGCTCAAGGCTGGCTGCGTCACGTGCCGGCGCAGCGCTGCGCGGGAGAAGCCGCCGTCCTCCGCAATAGCGAGGAAATCCTCGATCCAGCTCAGGTCCATGATGCCAATTCGTTATTGAATTATTCCAATCTGGCATTAGCACCGCGGCACCGGCTGGTCCAATGTCAGGCCAAAGATAAGGGCCGCGGAGACGCTGTTTGCAGCGCCGAAGAGCACGAGGCGGGAGGACACGGAATTGACGATCACTACGACTCCTTTGTCCGAGGCGCTCCCGACGCAGGCTGCTGCGCCTCGTGCCGGCTCGCTTTGGCGGGAGCCTTATGTCCTGATCGTGGCGGGCGCCGTGCTCGGTGCACTCGTCGGCGCGCTGTTTCCGGCTGCGGCACTCGAATTCAAACCGCTCGCCGACGGCTTCATCTCGCTCATCAAGGTCACGATCGCGCCGCTGGTGTTCCTGGTTGTGGTGACGGGCATCGCGCAGGTCGGCGACATGAAGGCGGTCGGACGCATCGGACTCAAGGCCTTCCTGTATTTCGAAATCGTCACGACGCTCTGCCTGCTGTTCAGCTTCGTCGTGGTGCGATGGGTCCAGCCCGGCGCGGGGGTGGCGCACGCCACCCCGCAACAGGCCGAAGCCGTGGCCCGCTATGCGCAGACCCATGTCGGCTCGTTGTCGGCCTATATCCAGCACATGATCCCCGAAAGCTTCTTCGGCGCGTTTGCCAGCGGCGACGTGCTTCAGGTTCTCGTGCTCGCGCTGCTGTGCGGCATCGGCCTCTTGATGCTCGGCGAAAAGGCGCTGCCGCTGCGCTCGGGTATGGAGCGGTTGACCGCGCTCGTGTTCAGCGTGGTCCATGTCGTCGTCATGCTGGCACCGATCGGGGCCTTCGGCGCCATGGCTTTCACGGTCGGCAAGTTCGGCGCCGCCACATTGTACGCCCTCGCGCTCCTGGTCGGGACGGCCTGGGGGATGATGGCGTTCTTCATCTTCGTCGTCCTGGGAATGATCTGCCGTCTGGTCGGCATCCGGCTGATGGACCTGCTCCGGCTGTTGCGCCCCGAGCTTCTCGTCGTGCTCGGAACGTCGTCGTCGGAGACCGCGATTCCCGGAATGATGGAGAAGCTGCCAAGGGCGGGGGTGGGACGCGCCGTGACCGGTCTCGTCATTCCGTCCGGCTACTCCTTCAATCTCGACGGCGTGGCGCTGACATTGCCGCTGAGCACGATCTTCGTGGCGCAGGTCTACGGCATCGAGCTGAGCACGGCGCAGCAGTTGAGCCTGTTTGTCGTGATGCTGTTCACCAGCAAGGGCGCAGCCGGTGTCACGGGCGGGGCGTTCGCCGCGTTGGCGGCGACCATCGTTGCGGCCGGGCTGCCTGTCGAAGGCCTCGCGCTATTGCTCGGAGTAGACCGCTTCATGTCGCTGGCGCGCGCCATCACCAACACGATCGGCAACGCAGTGGCCGCGATCGTGGTGGCGAAATGGGATGGTGAATTCGACCACGACGATTGGGGGCGGGTCGTCCAGATGAAAGCAGCAAAGTAGGATCCATGGTTCTCTGTGAAGACTTGCCAATCGTGGCGCTGGTTCCCGGTGATTGCACCGGTATCGGTCCTGAGCAGACGGCGCGAATCCTCTCCGATCACCGCCTGGCCGATGCGGCGCGCCTCGTCGTGGTGGGCGATGCCCGCGTGCTGGAGATGGGAATGGCGCATGCCGGCGTGAGCTTCGATATCGAGCGGATCGGCTCCCCCAGCGAGGCTTCCTGGGTTTCCGGCAAGATCCAGCTGATCGATCTCGGCAACACCGATCCGTCGAGGCACCCGATCGGAAAGGCCAGCGCCGAGTCCGGGCGGCTCACCGGAGAGACGCTGTCGCGGGCGATCGATCTCGCCAAGGACGGCGCGATCGATGCCATCACCTTCGCGCCCTTGAACAAGCGGGCGATGTTCGACGGCGGCTGGAGGTACCCGGACGAGCACAAGATGTTCGCGGACCTGCTCGGGCACCGTACCTATTTTTCTGAAATGAACGTGTTGGATGGACAATGGATGTCGCGCGTCACCGGGCACCAGTCCCTGCGCGAGGCGCTGAACGACATCAGCCCGCCGCGGATCACCGATGCGGTGGTCCTCGTCGACAGGATGATGCGGAGATCCGGAGTCGCCGCGCCGCGGATCGCCGTGGCCGCGCTGAATCCGCATGCCGGCGAGGGCGGCTTGTTCGGTCGCGACGAGATCGAGATGATCAAGCCGACGGTCGAGGCGATTGCGAAACAGGGCATTGTCTGCAGCGGTCCGTATCCGGCGGATACGGTTTACATTCGCGCCTTTGCCGGCGAGTTCGACAGCGTCGTCGCGATGTATCATGACCAGGGGCAGATCGCGACGAAGCTGCGCGGCTTCAATCGCGGAGTGACCGTCACGGCCGGCCTCGAGACCGTCTTCACCACGCCCTCGCACGGCACGGCGTTCGACATCGTCGGCAAGGGCGTCGCAAACACCGGCGCGCTCGAAAGCGCGGTCCGGCTCGCCGCGCAATTGGCCTCGTTCAAAGCCCGGGAGACGTCACATGTACACTGATCGCAGGACCCTGCTTCAGGCCGCCGCCGCTCTTCCCTTGTCCGCGGTCGGCGCGAATGCGGCTTTTGCACAGGCTGAGGCACCGGCGGCGCCCGCCGCGGCGCCGCCCAAGGAGGTCGCGCGTACGCTTGCGCGGTACATCGTCTCGGCGGGATATGATGATCTGCCGGTCAAGGTCCGCAAGGAAGGCGTGAGGACGCTGCTGAACTGGGTCGGCGTCGCGATCGGCGGGTCGCGACATGAAACGGTTGATATTGCGGTTGCCGCGCTGGCACCGTTCTCAGGCCCGCAGCAGGCGTCGCTGTTCGGCCGGCGCGAGCGGTTCGACATCATGAACGCCGCCTTCATCAACGGCGTGTCCAGCCACATCTTCGATTTCGACGACACCCATCTGAAGACGATCATCCATCCGGCCGGCCCGGTGGTTTCAGCGATCATTGCGCTCTCGGAAATGCAGCCGGTCTCCGGAAAGGAGTTCTTGAATGCGCTCGTCCTCGGTGTCGAGACCGAGTGCAGGATCGGCAACGCCGTCTATCCGAACCACTACGATGTCGGCTGGCACATCACCGGGACTGCCGGGGTGTTCGGTGCGGCTGCGGCTGCCGGCAAGCTGTTGAAGCTCAACGAGCAGCAAATGACCTGGGCGCTGGGCCTCGCCGCGTCGCAGCCGGTCGGCCTGCGCGAATCGTTCGGGTCCATGAACAAGAGCTTCAACCCCGGCCGCGCGGCATCGAACGGCATATTCGCCGCCATTCTGGCGTCGAAGAATTTCACGTCGTCGGACGGGATGATCGAGGCGAAGCGCGGCTGGGCCAACACGATCAGCACGAAGCAGGACTATGGCGAGATCGTCGGCGATCTCGGCAAGCGTTACGAAGCCGCGCTCAACACCTACAAGCCGTTCGCCTGCGGCATCGTGCTGCATCCGGCGATCGACGCCGCGATCCAGCTGCGCAACGAGAACAGGCTGACGGGCGACCGGATCGATCACGTCGATCTCAAGGTCAATCCGCTCGTGCTCGAGCTGACCGGCAAGAAGACGCCGCAGCAGGGGCTCGAGGGCAAGTTCAGCATCTATCACGCGGTGGCCGTGGCGATCGTGGAAGGCGCGGGCGGAGAGAAGCAGTTCAGCGATCGCGCGGTAACCGATCCGACGGTGCTGTCGCTGCGTAGCAAGGTCATTCCGGTCATCGCGCCCGAGATCAAGCCGGAGCAGGTCGAGATGACGATCGTGCTGAAGGATGGGCGGAAGCTCAGCCGCCGCATCGAGCACGCCGTCGGCAGCGTTGAAGTGCCGATGACCGACCAGCAGCTCGAGGCGAAGTTCTCCGATCTCGCCGACGGCATCGTTCCTGCCGCATCGATCCGGCGGATCATGGACGCCTGCTGGAATGTCGAGGGCCTGTCGAGCGCAGCCGACATCGCGAAGATGTCGGCGTCGGCGTGACCATGGAGAACGGGGCCCAGCTGTCACGTCGCCGGCTCCTGCAATCGGCGGGGGCGTTTGCTGCGATCTCGGCGATGCCGATCCGTTTCTCCCGTGCCGCCGGCTCGGGCGTAACCGAACGCTTGGCGCGCTACATGGTCGCGGCGCGCGACCAGGAGCTGCCGGAGCAGGTGGTGCTCGCATGCAAGCACCGCATGTTCGACACGCTCGGCGCCATGGTGTCCGGCGCTCGGATGCATCCGGGCGAGATGGCGCTGAAATACGTGCGCAGCCTCGGCGGCGCGCCGCAGGCGTCCGTCGTCGGCTCCGACTTCCGGACGACGGCCGTCAATGCGGCGATGGCAAACGCCATGTGCGCTCACGCCGACGAGACCGACGATTTCGAACCGGTCACCAAGGCGCATCCGGGGTGCGCGGTCATCCCTGCCGCGCTCGCGATGGCTGAACGGGAGCATTGCAGCGGGCGCGACGTGATCCGCGCCGTTGTGCTCGGCTACGACTTGACCTGCCGGCTTCTGATGGCGCTCGGGCCGGACCTGGTGCGCGGCTCGCATCGCAGCGCCGAGGGCACGTCGTCGACATTCGGTGCGCTCGGCGCGGCGGCCTCGCTGGCCCGGCTGGACGAGCGGGGCATGCGTCACGCCATTTCCTATTCGGCGCAGCAGGTCTCAGGGCTGTGGAGTTGGGTGAAGGACAAGGACCACATCGAGAAGGCATTCGATTTCGCCGGCATGGGCGCGCGCAACGGCGTCATGGCCGTCGACATGGTGATGGCGGGGCTCACCGGCGTCGATGACGTGCTCGATGGCACCCACAACCTGTTCATCGCGCTGTCGAGCGATCCGAAGCCGGAGGAGATGGTCAAGGATCTCGGCAGCCGCTTCTACGTCACGGAAACCGCCATCAAGACCTTTTCGGTCGGCTATCCGATCCAGTCGCCGCTGGATGCGCTGCTCACGCTGCGCCGACAGCACGGGCTCACTCCAGACAACGTCCGCAGCATCCTGGTCAAGCTTCCGACCGACGCGATGGGCATCGTCGGCGACAGCGCCATGCCCGACGTGAACTGTCAGCATCTCGTCGCACTCGCCTTGGTCAAGGGGGCCGTCTCATTCGCCGACAGCCATGATGTCGCGCTGATGCGCGACCCGATGATCCTGGAGCAGCGTGGGAAGGTGACGCTTGTAGGCGACAAGAGTCTGATGGATCCGGCCGCGCCACGCGGTGCGATCGTCGAGGTGACTCTGGTCGATGGCCGCAAGGTCGATCATTTCACTAGGCATCCGCCGGGCACCAGGGAGAATCCGCTGAGCACGGAGGCCGTCAACGCCAAGACCAGGGATCTGATGACGCCCGTTCTGGGGCGTGAGAAGACGGAGAAGCTGATCGACATGGTCGGGCGGCTCGAAGAAATCGACGACATCGGCCGGTTGCGCGCACTATTCGCGGCGTGATCGGCTGTCATGGCGATGAGAAGCGATATCGACGATCCCGACACCGGCTGGAAGGGACGAGGTCTGTGGACCACGACCGGCACGCGCGCGAGCTTCCACGGCGAGGGCGGCAAGGAGGCGTCGGCGAAGGTTTACAAGGTGCAGATGAGGCCTGATCCGCTGGCCCACTGAAGCAAAACGCCACGGGGAGCCTTCACGGGGCGTCCCGTTCTGGGACTGAGAGACATGAAGACGACATCACGACGCGAACTAACATGTCGATCAGGATCGTCTGAGGTCCCGCGCCGCGTTCAATTTCATCGTCGTTGGATCGACCAGAAGGAGGGGCACGTGATCAATCTCAACCGTCGTCAGTTGTTGGCCGGCGCAGCCTTGGCAGGGACTGCGGCCGCTACTCGCCTCGGCACGGCGCCCGCCGGAGCGGCTATGAATCCGGCCGGCGCGCAGGCAGCCGGCTTCTACCGCTACAAGGTGGGATCGTTCGAGTGCATGTCCATCAATGACGGTGCGCGCACGTTTCCGGTTCCGGACAAGTTCGTCACCAACGCGTCCAGGGAGGAGGCGGTCGCCGCCGCCGACGCCGCCTACATGCCGAAAGGGATGGTGACCATCCCCTTCAACCCCCAAATCATCAATACCGGCAGCAAGCTCGTGCTGATCGACACCGGGAACGGTGTGGCCAATCTCGAGCCCAGCAAGGGCGCGGTCGGCCGAACCCTGCAGAACCTTGCTGCGGCAGGCGTCGATCTGAAGGCCATCGATGTCGTGCTGCTGTCGCATCTGCACCCCGACCATACCAACGGCATCCGCGCAGCCGACGGATCGATGGCGTTCCCGAATGCCGAGATCATGGTGCCTGCGAAGGATTGGGACTTCTGGACCAGCGAGGACAACGCGGCCAAGGCGCAGTCCAGCGAGATGATGAAGAACTACTTCGCCAATGTGAGGAAAACCTTCGCCGGTATCGAGTCGAAGGTGACGAAATATGACTGGGACAAGGAGGTCGCTCCGGGGATCACGTCGATCGCGACCCCCGGCCACACGCCAGGTCACACCTCGTTCGCGGTCGCGTCGGGCAACGCGAAGGTTCTGATCCAATCCGATGTCACCAACATCCCGGAATTCTTCCTGCGACATCCGGATTGGCACGTCGTCTTCGACACCGACCCCGATCTTGCGCAGCAGACCCGCCACAAGTTCTACGACATGGCGGCCGCGGAGAAGGCGATCGTGATCGGATTCCACTTCGCGTTCCCGTCGGTCGGACACGTCGAGAAAGACGGCGCCGGCTATCGGCTGATCCCATCATCGTGGAATCCGACGCTATGAAAGACCGGCACATTGTCAGCACGGCGGTACCCATGTCGGATCGCGCCAGACCACGCATGAAATCGACCGGTCCGCTTGCATCGCTTTGTTGTGCCATCGCAAGTCTTTGCCTGGGCTTCTCGGCCATGATGGCGGGAGCAGCTGCGCAGGATGCGCGCGAGATCGCTCCGACCGGCGTGTTGCGCGTCGCTGTTGCGGTCGGGCCGGCCGCCTCGGCGTTCTGGACGACACGCGATCCGGCGACAGGCAGGCCTGTCGGCGTGACAGTCGAACTGGCCAAGGCGGCCGCAGGCAAGCTCAATGTGCCGCTCGAGCTCGTAGAATATCAGAGCTCGGACGAAATCGCGGCCGCCGGCAGCAAAGGCGCGTGGGATCTGTCCTTCATGCCTGCGGATCGGAAGCGAGAGCAGTTCGTCGATCAGGGACCCGCTTATGTCGCCTATATGAGCGGGTATCTCATTCGCGCCGGCTCGGACATCACCTCCGTTGCCGAGATCGACCGTCCGGGAATCCGGGTTGGCTGCATCGAAGGCACCTCGACGTCCAGAACGGTCGAGGCGAGCATGAAAAGTGCCAGCGTTACGAAATTCGTCAAACCCGAAGCGGCCGCTGACTTGATCGGTCAGAGTCGGCTCGACGCCCTCGCCATGGGCATGGAAGCATTGGAGGAGCTATCGCGGCGCCTGCCGGGCAGCCGGGTCTTGAACGAGGTCATCCAATCAACGGGCGTCGTCGTGGTCGTCCCGAAGGGCAAAGTGACGGCGCGGGAGTGGGCGGCCGGATTTCTTGCTGATGCCAAGGCGAATGGCACAGTACGCCGAGCGCTCAATCAAAGTGGATTTGTCACCGCCAAGGTCGCCCCGTGATGCCGCGGTGAGCTCCGGCCAAGCCATATCTTTCGCTTATGAGCGCCAACGCCAAATCGTATTTTGGCTGTCCTGGAATTCCGTCTATCTCCAATTGGCGGGCGATGAAGCTGTCGGCAATCATGATGGGCACGACCGGCAGGCCCGCGCAGAAAGTGCGCCTGCATGGTCCATGCGGCCACCCGATTGTACTGCACTCGCGCTTGTTCTCCCGGCCAACGAAGAAGCGCATCTGGTTCGCGTCCTGGCCTGAAAGTGAATGATCATGAAACTGGGCTGGTATTCCGAACTCGACGAGGTCGAACGCCGGACGTATTGGGCTTGCTTCGCGGGCTTTGGTCTCGATTCGTTGGATTCGACGATCTATGCGCTGGTCATCCCGGCGCTGATTGCAACAATCGGACTGACGCGCCCTGAAGCCGGCTATCTCGCGACCGCAGCCCTCGTCGGTGCAGCCGTCGGTGGCTGGGGCGGAGGGATCCTTGCCGATCGCATCGGCCGCATCAAGGTCCTGCAACTGACGATCCTCTGGGTCGCCCTGTTCACGCTCGCATCGGCTTTTGCGACGGGCTTCAACTTCTTGCTGATCGTGCGTTTTCTCCAGGGCCTCGGCTACGGCGGTGAGGCGGCCGTGGGTGGCGTCCTGATCAGCGAGGTCGTCAGGCCCGCGCTGCGCGGCCGGGTGGCCGCGTCGGTGCAGAGCAGCTACGCGGTGGGTTATGCGATTTCCGTCGCGCTGCTCCCCGTGATTTCATCGCTGTTTCCTGAAGAGCTTGGCTGGCGCGTGTTCTTTGCGGTCGGGATCGCGCCGGCCTTTCTCGTGTTCTTCATTCGCCGCCTTGTGCCGGAGTCCGGGCTTTATCGTCAAAGCCGCGCGGACAAGACAGCCGGACTGCCGGCCTGGACGATCTTCACCAGGGCCCATGTGCGGCGTACCGTGGCGGCGGTCACGATGGCCACCGGCATTTTCGGCGGTGCCTATGTGATGATCACGTGGCTGCCGACCTATCTGCGCACCGTCCTCAACCTGACGGTGGGGAGCAGTGCAGGCTATCTTGCCATGAACATCCTGGGTTCGTTGGTCGGACCCTTGCTCTATGGCTGGCTTTCGGATCGCACGGGCCGGCGTCCCGCATTCATGATCTTCCTGCTATGCCAGGCCGTGAACGCGAGCATCTACCTGCTTGCTCCGATCGGCGCCAACACGACGATCCTGCTCAGCTTCTTTCTGGGCGCGTTCCAGGGTGGGTTGGCATCAGGAATGTTGCCGACCTTTGCCGAATTGTTTCCGACCGAGATTCGTGCGAGCGGGCAGGGCTTCTGCCTCGGCGGCGGGCGTGGGTTTGGCTCGGTCGTGCCTGCGACCGTGGGCGTGCTTGCTGCGTCGCATCCTCTTGGCTTGTCGATGGGCCTTTGCGCGCTCGCCGCCTATGGACTTGCTTTCATCGCCGCGATGGCTTTGCCCGAGACGAGCGGCGCTGACCTGCAGCGTATGACACCGTTGGAGATGCAAACAGGGCAGCCCGAAGATATCGGCAGCTTGGAAGCGCGGCGGTCGGAATGAAGCGTAGAGACGCGCCGGGTGCCGCCGGCGCGGAGCGCGCGCCAACGGAGGCAGAGAACGACACGCCTCGTCGAGCGAAACAAGGCGGCCAGGCTGGCCGACGAGCACGAGAAGGCAACAGGGTCGGGAGGAAGACATGCACTATCGGGCCATTTTGAGCATCATCGCATGCGTCGCAGCTTTGCACTTATCGAGCAGCCTCGCCCAGACATCGAACACCGACAACCCCAACGACGCGGTCGCGGATGCACTGAATCCGCCGCCTTATGGCGAGCCGATCAGCCTGGAGATGGCCAAGAAGGTGGCTGCTGCGGCCGTTGCCGAGACGACGAAGCGCAACTGGAACGCATTCTGCATCGCCGTGGTCAATCCGAGCGGCGATCTGGTCTATTTCGAAAAGCAGGACAATTGCCAATATGCGTCGATCGGCTTGTCTCAGCACAAGGCGCGCACGGCGGCACGTTATCGACGCCCCACGCTGGTGTTCGAGACGTTGCTCGGCAAAGGCGCGTATTTCGCCTATCTCGCCACGCTCGATGACGTGATCGCATCGCGGGGCGGCAATCTGCTGATGGTGGACGGCAAGATCATCGGTGCCGTCGGTGTGAGTGGTGGGTCGGGCGCCCAGGACAACGTCGTATCTCTGGCCGGGCAGGCGGCGCTGAAGTAGACGAGACCGGGCCGGGGGCGGATCGCGATGCAGTCGCGATCCGCCGGTCAGACGGTCGGCGCGTGCGCTAGGCCGCCGGCGGGATCGCGGAGGACATGGAGTCGTCGACCAGGCTGACGCCGCGCCATTGTCCGGATGTGACGAGCGTTCGCGCCATATCCTGGAGCTCCTTGGCGACGGCAAGGGCTGCAGGCGCCAACAGGTCCGGCTTGATCGAATAGACATAGTTGCGTCGCGTGATCCGGGCGTCCGAGATCGGCAGGGCGCGCCAGTCCTCGCTGCTTCGTCCTCCTGCCTGCAGCGCCGACATCGGCTTGATGGTGACTCCGATGCCCTCACCGACGCAGCTCATCACCAGCGAGAGCGAATCGATCTCGGCGACCACATTCGGCGTGATGTTGCGCCGCTCGAACTCTGCAGCTACACGCCGGCGCAGGCCATGAGTTCCCGTCGGCAGGATCAGGGGCAGCTTTGCAACTTCTGCAACTGTGATGCTGCAACGGTGGCGCGGCACCAGCGGGCTGTCGGCAGGGAGAAGCACGAACAGTTCCTCGTCGAGCAGCGGAATCGCGTCGAGCTTGGACGACACGTCGTTGTTGAACAGGATGGCCAGGTCGAGCTGGCCAAGCCGCATCATGTGAGCGATGTGGCCGCTCATTCCCTCGACGACATTGAGCAGGATACCGGGATATTTGGCGCGGATGCACTTGGTGAGTGGCAGCCCGATCGCGAGCACGGTCGTTGCGGGTAAGCCGACCGACACCATGCCGCTCACCTCTGCCGAATCCTGGCGGGCAATCGACAGCGCATGGTCGAGCTGCCGCAGCATGAAACGGGCGTGATGGTAGAGCGCAAGGCCGTTCTCGGTCGGGATCACGCCGCGCGAGGAGCGCTGTAGCAAGGGCCTGCCCACTTCCTCCTCGAGCTTTGCGATCTGCTGGCTCAAGGCGGGCTGCGCAACGAACAGGCAGCGCGACGCCTTCGACAAACTGCCGCTCTCGACGATCTGGGCGAAATAGCGCAACTGACGCAAATCCATGGGCGGGCACCGCACTGCCGGGGAAGAACGAGACGTTTCCGCCGAGCTATATGCTCAGCTTATAGCAACTAATCCAAAACAGTATTTTTGCTAATGTCAATTTCTCTCTAAGGACGAGGGTAACAGGCGTAAGACCCCTTTGGGAGGAACCAGACGATGGCGGACGCTGCGGTTCAGAGACAGGCGTCGGCCGAACTGCCATCGTGCCGCCTCTTGATCGCCGGGGAATGGGTGAAGGGTACGCACACCGTCGCCGTGCTCGACAAATATCGCCTACAGCCCGCCATGTCCGCGCATCTGCCGTCGCGCGAGCAGGTCCGCACCTGCATGATCGCCGCGGAGCGGGCGTTCCAAGCCAATGTGCTGACGCCCTATGATCGCGGCCTCATCCTCGATCGCGCTGCGGTCGAGCTAGAGAAGCGTGCGTCGGAGCTGGTGGAGGTGCTGCGCCAGGAGGCGGGCTTTCCACGCCGCGATGCAATGGGCGAACTCCAGCGCTGTGCGACGACGTTTCGGCTCTCCGCCGAAGAGGCGCGGCGGCTGGCCGGCGAGATGGTGCCGATGGAGGGAGCAGCTGGCCAGAAAGGCCGTATCGGTTTCACCATCCGTGTGCCGCTCGGCGTCGTGGCCGCGATTACGCCGTTCAATGCTCCGCTCAATACGGTGGCGCACAAGGTTGCGCCTGCACTGGCGGCTGGTAACGCCGTGGTGCTGAAACCGTCGCTGCATACGCCGATGACGTCCTGCATCATGGCCGAGTGCCTGATCGCAGCCGGTCTGCCATCGGGCCTGATGTCGGTAGTCCATGGCGATAGCGAGGTTGCCGATTGGATGATGAGCGAAGCTGCCGTGAAGTTCTTCGCTTTCACCGGCAGCACAGAAATTGGCCGCATCATCCAAAGCAAGGCGGGACTACGCCGAACCCAGATGGAGCTCGGCTCGATCTCGCACTGCCTGATCTGCGAGGACGCCGACCTCGATATTGCACTGCCGAAGGTCGTCAACGCCGGCTTCCGCAAGGCCGGCCAGGTCTGCACATCGATCCAGGTGCTGCTGGTGCAGCGTTCGCTGATCGGGCAGGTGGAGCAGAGACTTTCAGAGCTCGTTGCCGGGCTGCCCTACGGAGACCCCGGCGAGGACGACACCGTTGTTGGGCCGGTCGTCAGCGAGGCCGCCGCTCAGCGCATCGAGGCCTGGATCGCGCTGGCCGAGCAGAACGGCGCGCGGCGTCTGGTCGGTGGCGCGCGGGTGGGCGCCGTGGTTCCTCCAACGCTGCTCACGAATGTCGACAAGGCGACGCCGCTCGGCTGCCAAGAAGTGTTCGGACCCGTGATGTGCATCGCGCCCTTCGATGTGCTGGACGAGGCGATCGCGCGCGTCAACGACACACCCTATGGGCTTGCCACGGGCATTTTCACAAAGCGCTTGGACGAGGCTCTGCAGGCCGCGCGGCAATTGCAAGTCGGTGGCGTTCACATCAACGAGACGCCGAGCTCCCGCGTGGACCTCATGCCGTATGGCGGATCCAAGGACTCCGGGTTCGGCCGCGAAGGGCCGCATTACGCCATCCGCGAAATGAGCGAAGAGCGCATCGTGACGATCCTCGCATGACGCGGACCGCTACCTGACAAGGATCTGACCATGACCAAGATGAAGGGCGGCGAAGTCATCGCCGAATATCTCGTCAAGCAGAAGGTGCCTTTCGTGATCGGCATCTGCGGCCACGGCAACGTCGGCATCCTTGACGCGCTCTACCAGGTCCGTGATCGCGTCAAGCTGGTGTCGCCCCGCCACGAGCAATGCGCCGGTCACATGGCCGACGCCTATTTCCGCGTCAAGCACAGTCCGGTCGCGACCCTGACGTCGACCGGGCCGGGCTCGGCCAACATGGTGATGTCGCTCGCGACTGCGTTGTCGGACTCCTCGAGCTTCCTCGCGATCACCGCCAACGTTCCGACGTCGCAGGCCAATCGCGCGCCGTTCCAGGAATTGTACGCGCACAACCAGGCCGATTTCGCCCAGGTGCTGCGCCCGGTGGTGAAACGCTCGTTCCAGCCGAGCCGCGTCGACATGCTGCCGCTGGCGCTGCGCCAAGCCTTCGACACCATGGTCACGGGACGTCCCGGCCCGGTCAATCTCGATATCCCGTACAATGTTTTCCAGGAGGAGGCCGACGTCGAGCTGCCGGCGCTGTCGCATGTTCACGGCAGTCACCGGCCGAGTGCGAGCGAGGCCGACGTTACCAAGGCGCTCGATCTGATCGAAGCCGCCAGGCGGCCGGTGTTCTTCATCGGGCAGGGCACGACCCTCTCGGAAGCCGGCCCTGAGATCAGTGCGTTGCAGAGCCGCTACGGCATTCCGGTCATCACCTCGCCCAATGGCATGGGCTGCGTGCCGTCGGATGATCCACTGACGCTCGGCTTCATCGGCCGCAACGGCGCTTATCCCGCCAACCAGGCCGGCCGTCATGCCGATCTCGTGCTCTGCATCGGAACGCGTTTCGACGATCGCTCGTCGTCGAGCTGGCACCAGGGCTATTCCTGGAATTTCCCGTCGACCAGGCTGCTGCAGGTCGACATCGATCCGGCGGAGCTCGGCCGCAACTATCCGCCGACGCTCGGCATCATCGCCGACGCCAAGACCTTCGCCGGGCAACTGCTCGCGGCGCTGGAGCGTCGCCCCGCGATCCGCCGCGAAAATTTCGCGGCGTGGCGCGACCAGATCGGGACCTGGAAGGCGGAGTGGGAGGCGTTCGTGCGGCCGCACTTCAGCGCCGACACCACGCCGATCCGGCCGGAATATGTCGTCGGCGCCCTGCAGGACGTGCTGCCGGACGACGTCATCCTGTCGCTCGACTCCGGCGTGCATCACAACTGGTTCATGCAGTTCTGGCAGCCGAAGCGGCCGCAGAGCATGATGAACAGCTGGGGTTTTTCGTCGATGGGGTTCGGCGTCTGCGGCGTGCTCGGCGCGCAGCTGGCCGCGCCCGACCGTCCCTGCGTCGCGGTGGTCGGCGACGGCGGCTTCATGATGGCGCCATATGTCGTCGCCACTGCCGTCGAATATGACCTGCCGTGCGTCTGGATCGTCTGGAACAACTTCGCCTGGAGCGCGATCCGCGATTTGCAGTATGGCCTGTTCGAGGGCCGCGAGCTCGGCACCGCGTTCTATCGCGGCAATCAGGGGCCCGGCGGGGATCGCTACAACCCCGACTTTGCCGCCTGGGCGCGCGCCTGCGGCGCTGACGGCGTGACGGTGACCCGCAGCGCCGACCTGCGCGGTGCAGTCGAGACCGCGATCAAGAACCGCCGCCCCTGCGTGATCGATCTGCATGTCGACGCCGAGGTGCGCCCGCCATCGACGGGCACCTGGGAGCTGCCGCCGATCCCATTCAAGGAGCCGGTGTTCGGCAAGCCTTACAAACGCGACTGACGATACAAAACAAAGATAACAACATCGAGAGGGAGGAGCACCATGTTGAAGCGTGATCTGAACCGGCGATCTTTCATGCGCGCGTCGGCCGGCGTGGCTGCCGCATCCGTGCTCGGCGTCGGCGGTCCCGCGCGAGCCCAGTCCGATGGGCCCGTCCGCATCGGCATGATCTATGCCAAGCAGGGGCCGGGCGCCTCGATCGGTGAGTACCTGCAACGCGGCAGCGCGCTTGCGGTCGAGCAGGCCGGCAGCAAGGTGCTGGGTCGCCCGATCGAGCTGGTCTGGCTCGACGAGCCCAATCCCCAGGTGTCGCAGCAGAACATGCAGCGGCTTGTCGACGAGAGCAAGGTGGTCGCCGTGGTCGGCGGCAACTACTCGTCCTCGGCGCTCGCCATGATGAGCGTTGCCAATCGCGAGAAGGTGCCGCTGATCCTGACCGGCGCCGCGGCCAGCGAGATCACCGGCAAGAGCTGCAGCAAGTACACGTTCCGCACCCAGGCGACCGTGCCGGTTCAGATGGCCGGCCTGATGCCCTACGTCTCCAGCATCGGCAAGAAGGTCTATTTCATCACGGCGTCATATGCCTTCGGCCAGGACATCCTGCGCGCCTCGCGCGCGATGCTGAAGCAGGTCGGCGCCACCGAGGTCGGGGTCGACGAGGTGCCGATCAACACCGCGGACTACAGCTCCTACATCCTCAAGATCCGCCAGGCCAAACCGGACGTGATCGTCGGCGGCCTGGTGGGCGGCGACTTCTCCAACTTCCTGAAGCAGTGGAACGAGATGGGGATGAAGGACAAGATCCCCTATGCGGCGGTCGCCGTCACGGACACCGACTTCTGGGACGTCGGGCCGCAGGCCTCGACCGGCATCTACATCAAGCCGTGGTACTACAACAATCCGAAGAATACCGCCGCCGAGCAGAAGCTGATCGAGGATTTCAAGAAGAAGTACAATCAGCCGCCATCGGACAAGACGTGGTCGGGCTGGATCGGCATGCGGGCGCTGTTGGAATCGATCGAGGCGGCGAAGTCGACCGAGGCCGCTCAGCTCGTGGCGCATCTCGAGCAGTGGAAGAACACCGAAGGCGAGTTTCCATTCTTCTTCCGCGACTGGGATCACCAGCTGGTGCGCCCGGCCGTCATCGTCCAGATCAAGAAGCAGATCACCGACAAGTTCGACTATTTCGAGGTGCTGAAGAACACCTCGGCGACCGCCGAGGAGACGGCGAAGGCGTTCGGTACCAAGGAGGATATCGGCTGTAGCCTGCCGTCGCTGTGAGGCGGGGCGACCCCGGTTCCTGCAGCGCACCGACAGGCTCGAACGATGCTCGACACTCTCGTCTCCCAGGCGGCCAATGGACTCGTGCTCGGCTTCATCTACGTGCTGATCGCCGTAGGTCTGTCGATCACCTTCGGCCTGCTCGGCGTCATCAACTTCGCGCATGGCGCCTTCTTCGCGCTGGGGGCCTACGTGGCCTGGCAGCTGTTCCAGCTATTCGGCTGGAGCGCCGTGATCCTGGCGCCTCCGGTGGTCGGGCTGATCGGCATGGCTGTGGAGGTGACGATCATCCGCCGCCTCTACGGCAAGGAGCCGTTGCTCAGCCTGATCGTGACCTTTGCGCTGGCGCTGCTGATCGAAGCGGTGATCCGCTATGCATGGGGCGCCGACGGCAAGCCGTTCAATCCCCCGCCGGCCTTTGCAGGGATCGTTGAAGTTGGTCCTCTCCTGATCACCAAATATCGCGTGGCCGTGCTCGGCGCGACAACCGCGACCTTGCTCGGCCTATGGGGCTTCCTGGCGTTCACACCCTATGGCCGGATCCTGCGTGCCGGCAGCCGGGACCCGGAGATGGTGGAGTTGCTCGGCATCAATCTGCCGCGGGTGCTCACCGCGGTCTTCGGGCTCGGCTGCATGCTGGCGGCGATCGCTGGGGTGCTGGCCGCGCCGCTGTGGACGGTGTCGCCGTCAATGGCTGCCAATGCGGTGATGCCAGCGTTTGTGATCGTGGCCATCGGAGGGCTCGGCTCCTTTCGGGGCGCAGTGGTCGCCGGACTCGCGGTTGGAATCGTCACCTCGCTGACCATTCAGTTCTGGCCAGAGGCGGCCGCCGCATCGATGTATGCCTTGATGTTCGCGATCATGCTGCTGCGGCCGCGCGGACTATTCGGCGAGCGCTGGGAGCGTTTCGAATGACGACGGCCAAGCCCGTGCTGCAGGGGCTCGCAAGTCACCCGGTGCTCGTGGCGGTCGCGATACTGGCGCTCGCCTCCGGCATCGCGCTCGCTGTGGGCATGCCGATCCATCGCGTCACCCAGATCGCCATCTACACGCTCTACGGCGCGGAGGTGAACTTCCTGATCGGCTATCTCGGCCTGGTGCCGTTCGGCGCGTCCTTCTTCTTCGGCTGCGCGAGCTATGCGCTGGCAATCGGCCTTGGCTTCATGCCGGGCGCCAACGAAATCACCGGTCTGGCGATCGCGGTGGCATTTTCGCTGCTGCTGGCGCTGATCGTCGGCGCCATCATCCTTCGCCGGCGCGGACTCTACTTTTCGCTGCTGACGCTGGCGTGCTCCCAGATCGCGTTCGAGATTGCGTTCAAATGGACCTCAGTGACCGGAGGCGAGAACGGCCTGCAGAACGTCGCGCGTCCGCTGTTTCGCTCCGCGCTTGCCTTCCACGGGTTCACGCTCGTCGTGGTGATCGGCTCGTTGTGGATGATGTGGCGGCTGGCGCATGCGCCGTTCGGCCGACTGATGCAGGCGTTGCGCGACAATGAGCAGCGGGTCGCAAGCCTGGGTTTCGACACCTACCGCACCAAGCTGATTGCGCTCGTCATTGCCGGCGGCGGCATCGGCGTCGCCGGAGGTTTGATGGCGCTGCTGCTGCAGGGCGTCTACGCCAACAATCTGAACTGGGAGCATGCCGGCGATCCGGTGCTGATGGCGGCGCTGGGCGGCGTGCATCATTTCCTGGGGCCGTTGTGGGGCGCCATCGTCTTCATCGTTTTGGAGGACCGGCTCAGCGCCATCACGGAGAATTGGTGGCTGGTCTTCGCCCCCATCATCATCGCCTTCGCGCTGCTGTCAGATGAGGGCATTCACGGCATCTTCCAGCGCATCGCCGGCCGCAGCCGCTGGACCCTGACGCGCAATGTCATTCCATCGCGGCCGCGCGACATCGTTCCTTACGCGCCGGATCGTGCACGCCAGGCTGCGGCGACGGCCTCAGAGGTGCCAATTCTTGCGATCCGCAACCTGTCCAAGCATTTCGGCTCGATCGTGACCCAGAACGACGTGTCCTTCGAGATGAGCCGGACCGGACTGCACAGCCTGATCGGCCCCAACGGCGCCGGCAAGACCACGTTGTTCAATCTGCTGACCGGTGTGCTCCGGGCCAACGCCGGCACCATCCTGTTCGAGGGCATGCCCATCGATCAGTTGTCGCCGTACAAGCGCGCGCGGCTCGGCATCGCCCGCTCGTTCCAGATCCTGAGCGTCTTTCCCAACCTCACCGCGTTCGAGAACGTGCGTATCGCGGTGCAGGCTGCCAACCGGCAATGGACGGGTCTTTGGCGCGATGCCTATGACGATGCGGCTGCAAACGCGAAGGTGTGGTCGCTGCTCGATGCCGTAGGCCTCGCCGATCGAGCCGCCGAGCTTTGCTCCGCGCTGGCGCATGGTGAGAAGCGGCTCTTGGAGATCGCGGTGTCGCTCGCGATCGATGCCAAGCTCCTTCTGCTCGACGAGCCGCTGGCCGGTCTGGCGGAGTCGGACCGCAAGATCGTAGGCGAGTTGATCATGCGGCTGGCGAAGTCCCACGCCGTGCTGCTGATCGAGCATGACATCGACCGCGTGCTGGCCATGTCCGACCGCATCACGGTGTTGCATCAGGGGCGGCTGATCGCCGACGGCGAGCCGGCGGAGGTGGCGGCGCATCCCGAAGTTGTCACGGCCTATCTCGGCACAGCCCGTGGCCAAGTCGCGGCGGCTCCGTCGCGGGCGACCAATGTGACGCCGCTTCCCGGCAGCGCCGCCGCCGAGCCGCTGCTCAGGCTCGAGGGCGTGCGCGCCGGCTACGGCGGTGGCACCGTGCTCGACGGGCTCGACCTGGCCGTGCGGCCTGGCGAAGTGGTGGCGCTGCTAGGGCGCAACGGCGTCGGCAAGACCACCGCGCTGCGGGCCATCACAGGCACGGTGCCGGCGAGCGGCGGTCGCATCACGTTCGACGGCAGGGAGCTCAACCGGCTACGGCCGGACGAGATCAACCGTCTTGGCATCTCGCTGGTGCCGGAAGGGCGCCGGCTGTTTCCGAACCTGACCGTACAGGAGAATCTCAAGCTCGCGACCCGCGCCGGCGGCGCGTCGCTCGACGACGTGTTCGATCTGTTCTCGAAGCTGCGCATCCTGCACAAGGCGCGTGCCGAAAATCTCTCCGGCGGCGAGCGGCAGATGGTGGCGATCGCGCGCGCGTTGATGGTGCCGAGCCGGTTGATTCTGCTCGACGAGCCGTTCGAGGGCTTGGCGCCCGCCGTGGTGCAGGAGGTCCGCGACGCCGTGTCCAAATTGAGGTCGCGCGCGAGCCTCGTCATCGTGGAGCATCATGCCGAGAGCGTGCTGGCGATGGCGGACCGCGCCTATGTGCTGGTGAACGGGCGCGTGGCCCATGTCGGTGACGCCGCTGCGCTCGCGGCCGATCACGAGCTGCAGGGGCGCTTGCTCGGCATCACCCAGGCCGCTGACGCGGTGCAACGCGCGGCCAACAGCACATGAGCGTCACATGCTCGCAACTAATCGGCGTCTGCTCGCGGGCGCGATCTGAACTTTCCTGAGGAGATGAGACATGACGATCGTCGTACCCGGACCGACGGCCTTTGCGAATGCCGCGAAAGAGAAGAAGGCGGCCACGCGCAATCTCGCCGAGATCTTCTGGACCCAGTATCCTGGCCACTTCAATCAGGCGCTGTCCAAGGCGATCGTGACACCGGATACCACAGGCAGCCGCTTCTTCGACTATCGCATCTCCTCCTACGAGCCCGGCGCGCATGTCGAGAGCCATTCCCACAAGGTGCAGGAGCAGATCTATCACGTGCTGTCGGGCGAGGGCATCCTGATCCTCGATGGCGAGCGCCGGCTGGTCCGCGCCAACGACGTCACCTACATTCCGCCGGGCGTGGTGCACGAATTCCACTGCACCGGCAACGACCCGCTGCTGTTCCTCGTGATCACCAGCCCGCCGACCGACGAGGAGCCGGCGCCGCGGTGAGGGGCCGGGCATGACCACGAGCAAGACCATTCTGGTCACCGGCGCCTGCGGCTGGCTCGGCACGGCCATCGCGCAGGCGCTGCTCGCGCGCGGCGATCGCGTCATCGCCATCGACCTGGTGGTCTCGCCGGCCATGGCCGCACTCGCCTCGCAACAACAGCCACTCGTCAACGCTGCGATCGATCTCGGCGAATGGCATGAAGTGCTGCGAGCGTTCCAGACATTCCGTCCCGATGCAGTCATTCATGCCGCCGCGGTGGTCGGTGTGGTTCAGGCCGCTGACATTCCGTTGAAGGCGCTGCGGGTCAATGTCGAGGGCGCGATCAACCTGTTCGAGGCGATGCGGCTCTCCGGCGTCAGGCGCGTCGTGCAGATCTCGACCGAGGAGACCTATGGCGACTTCCAATCCGCCGTGATCGACGAGGAGCACCCGCAGAAGCCGGCCAGCGTCTACGGCGTGACCAAGCTCGCAGCCGAGCACTATGGTCGCGTCTATTCGCGCGATCACGGTCTCGAATGCATCAATGTGCGGACCTGCTGGGTCTACGGACCGCATCTGCCGCGCCTGCGCATGCCCCGCACCTTCATCGAAGCCGCATTGCGCGGCGAGCCATTCCATCAGGAGGACGGCGGCAATCTCGCGGTTGATCAGGTTTATATCGACGATACCGTGGCTGGCGTGCTGCTCGCGCTCGACAAGCCGCATCACAGCTTCGACGCCTATAATGTCGCGACCGGTGTGGCACCGACGCTGCGCGACACGGCCGACGCCGTCAATCGCGCCATTCCCGGTGCGAGAATCACGGTCGGCGACACCGGTCCCTATCATCATGGCGGCCGCGTGCTGAGCGCCGTCAAGGGCGCGCTCGATATCGGCCGCGCCAAAGCGGAGCTCGGCTACCAGCCGCGCTACGATCTGCAAAAAGGCATCGAGGCGACGATCGAAGCGACGCGGGCCGCGATGGCGAAGACACCATCTCCATCAAGGAATCGAAAATGACCACTTCTTCTCCGATCGTTCTCATCTTCGGCGGCTCCCGCGGCATCGGCGCCGCCTGCGCGCGGGCGTTTGCCGTCGCCGGCTGGCAGGTGGCCTCGACCTACGCCACCCATCACCCGTCGGACGGAGGGCCCGGCAGACAATACAAGGTCGACATTCGCGATGCCGCGTCGGTCGCGCAGGTCTTCGCGCAAGTTGCCGCCGACCTCGGTGCTGCGCCGCAGGCCGTCATTGCCAACGCCGGCATCAACGTGCCGGCAGGCCCGCTCGCGAGCTTCAGGCCGGAGGACTTTCGGCTGTTGATGGAGGTCAACGTCCTGGGTGCCTTCAACGTGCTGGCGGAGGCAGCGCGGCGCGTGCGCGACGGCGGCGCCATCGTCGCGATCACGACATCGCTGGTCCGCCATGCGGTGCCGGGCACCGGGCCCTATGCGGCAACCAAGGCAGCGGTCGAAAGCCTGGTGCGGTCGATGGCGAAGGAGCTCTCGGCGCGCGGTGTTCGCGTCAATGCGGTGGCGCCCGGTCCCGTCGACACTGATCTTTTCAATGCCGGCAAGACCGAGGAGGCCAAGCAGCGCATGGCGGCGTTGAGCCCGTTCAATCGCATCGGCAAGCCGGGCGAGATTGCGGAGGTGGTGCGCTTCCTGGCCTCCGGCGAGGCCTCCTGGATCCAGGGCCAGATCGTGCAGCCCAATGGCGGCATGGTGTGAGCATGACGGCGGCGCTGCACGCCGGCGAGACGTTCGATGTCGTCGTCGTCGGAGCCGGCGCGGGTGGCATGACGGCGGCAACCATCGCCGCGGCTGACGGCTGCTCGGTGCTGCTGCTGGAGCAGGCCGAATTCGTCGGCGGCACCACCGCCATCTCCGGCGGCATGGTCTGGATTCCTGCCAATCACAAGGCGGCCGCGGAGGGGCGGGCGGATACGCTGGAGGCGGCGCGCACGTATTTGGACCGGACCGTGCCGGGGCAGGACCGCACGCGGCTCGAGACATTCCTTGCATTCGGCGACGAAGCCTTGCGCGATCTCGAGGTCCGCACTGCGCTGCGGCTGCAGCCGGTGCCGACCTATCCGGATTATTATCCCGACCTGCCCGGTGCCACCGCGGGAGGCAGGGTGCTTGAGCCGCTGCCATTCGATGCGCGCGGCCTCGGCGACGCCTTTGCGCTGCTGCGCGATCCGCTGCCGGAGTTCATGCTGTTCGGCGGCATGATGATCAGCCGCCAGGATATCCCGCATCTGCGCCGTGCCGGCCGATCGTTGCGCTCGGCCCTGCATGCGGCCAGGTTGATCGTGCGCTATGGCCTGCAGCGGCTCACGGCGCGGCGCGGCACGACGCTTTATCTCGGCAACGCGCTGGCGGCGCGGCTGCTGCGCTCGGCACTCGATCGTGGCGTCGTGATACGGACCGGCACCTCCGCCCAGCAGCTTGAGGCCGACGCGCAGGGCAGGGTCTCGGGGCTCGAAATTATCGATCGCTCCGGCCGCTCCTGGATCACCGCAAGGCGCGGCGTGGTGCTCGCGACCGGCGGGCTGTCGCATGATGCCGAGCTGCGCCGCTGCTATGTGCCTGAGGCCGCCGGCCTGCTGTCGGCCACCGTCGACCCCGGCGCCGCACCACGCGGTGCGCAGCTGGCCATGGCCCTGGGCGCGTGCCTGTCGGCGCCGACGAAAGCGGGCGCGTTCTGGGTGCCGGCTTCGACCTTCACACGGGCCGACGGCAGCCGTGGCGTCTTCCCGCACACGGTCACCGACCGCGCCAAGCCCGGCCTGATCGCGGTCGATGGCACCGGCCGCCGCTTCGTCAACGAGGCGGTATCCTACCATGAGTTCGTGCGCGCGCAGCTCGATCACGCTGCGGCCATTCCCGCCTGGCTGATCTGCGATCGCCGCTTCCTGTGGAGATACGGCATCGGCAAGATCAAGCCGTTCACGCGCAGTGTCGCGCGTGACGTCGCCGCGGGCTATCTCAAGCGTGCCGACAGTCTGAACGCGCTCGCGGAGACGATCGGCGTCCCGGCACAGGCATTGACTGCAACCGTCGCGGAGTTCAACGCCGGTGCGGTGCGCGGCGAGGATCCCGCCTTCGGCCGCGGCGGCAACATCTATCAGCGTGCGCTCGGCGACGCCGATCAGCATCCCAATCCCTGCGTCGCGCCGATCCTGGAGCCGCCTTTCCATGCCGTCGCGGTTTATCCGGCCGATCTCGGCATGTCTGCGGGCCTCGTCACCGATGCGCGCGGGCGGGTGTTGCGCGCGGATGGCTCATCCATTCCTGGCCTGTTCGCCTGTGGCAACGACATGGCCTCGATCATGGAAGGGGCCTATCCCGGGCCCGGAATCACGTTGGGTCCGGCGCTGGTCTTCGGCTGGCTCGTGGGCAGGAATGTCGCCGGCGGGAATGTTTGAGGGCTCTCATGCTCTTGAGCTCGCTCCAGGCATGGCTCGATGTGACCTCTCGAAGCCTGGAGGCATGAGAACGACTTGGTCACACTTCGCGGCTTGTGAAAGTCGGCCACGGGTTGTTGCCTGAAGTGGGGACGCGGCAGTGGTTAGGAGGACTGTTGTCGTTGTCCAGGGTGGGGTGGCCTTCCCCACCCGCCGCCCGGCCAACGCACGTAACTGGCTCGCTGGCGTAGTCGCGCCGCTTCGGATCCCCGCCGGCTCGCTGCTATATCGCGTGCAACACGGGATCAACTTGGGAAGTTTGCAATTGACGAACGACTCGGGGCTGCTCGAGTAGCGGACAGTGCTCGTATTTGGGCAACTCGAGATGATATGGTTGCACGTCCCCGTAACGAGGCGACTTGAGCATCATGCGCCTCTGCAGCCTTTTCCTGATATCGCCTGGCCGACGCGCTGCTTTCGGAGTTGAATTGTCGTTCCCGCTCAGCTCTCATTCATGAGCTGCTGGCACCAAGGTTAGAAGTTGCTCATTGCCGTGTAGGCAATAGCAGCCGATAGTTGCCGAACGGGCGCTCGGCATGAGCGCACAAGATATTCCTGTGGAATCAAGATCAAACCAAATCGTCGGTCTCGCGATCGGCGCCCTGAAACGATACCTGCGCAAAAGCCTTCAAGATCAACGCCTTAATCTAGCACGAGACAATCGAGTGGGAGTAGGGGGCGGCAGCGGGTCGTTAGACCCGCCAGAATGTGTCGGCTCCGGCGTTGATGGATTCCCATTCGCTGCCGTCGGGAACAGCTTTCGTCATCTGCCATAGTGTCACCAGCCGCGGCCCGTCCTGGTCTTCAATATGCTGCCCGACCCACGACGTGATCGAGTCTAGTCCGTTCCAATTCACGGAGAAGGTCACAAGCTTGCCGCTCACCCAGCCGACCAAGGGACCTTCCGCCGCAATCTGGCCGGCGTCGTTCTTATAACTCTTGTAGTGCCCCGTGAGAGTTGCCCCATTCTGATCTAGGTGCATCTCTGACCGGAGCTCATTTTTCCAGTCGCCGCCGATGTTCAGTGGTTCTGTTGCGGGCATTGAACGCGAGAGTGCTGGCTCAAGGCGCATAGAGTGTGTCCTCCTGGTTGTTTTATGCTAACCTGGCACGTCTTGGGTGACTTGGGAAGACTGATCGAGCGCTGAGCAGCAGCCGAACGTGTGACCACTGCGTTGGCCGACGCGCAGCGACCCCGACCGATAGCACGACCGTGGACTTCTATCCGTTCGACATGACGTTTCTGGGTAGCGTCGCGACGCGCATCATCAATGAGGTGAAGGGCATGAACCGGGTGGTTTATGACGTGACGAGCAAGCCGCCGGGAACGATCGGGTAGGAGTGAGGGCGTAGGCAGCCTTGAGATCATGGGTCTCGAGAAGCGCAAGTATTTCGCGCCCTCACTGAAGTTGGCTGCGGCCTGATCAAAGCTGGCGCCAATCTAGACCTGCACTCAAACAAAATGGGAATAGCTCCGCGCTAAAGAAAGCAGAACGACCAGACGTATCGTCAGCATAGGCTCTACTTCAGCCTAAAATAACGCGGATAGGCCGCAATCAGACGATTGGTGCTCCGTCGATGATTTCGTACCAGATCAATCTTCAGCCCGGCGTCCTGCTTAGCGCGCGCCGACAGCTTGGTCGGATCGCGCCGCTTGGCCTCATGGGCGTGGTAGGTCGAAGGGGCGATCGGCAAGACCTTGCAGATCGGCTCGACCCCATATGTCCCACGGTGATCGTCGATGAAGGCGATCATGGCTTGGACCGGCGGTCGAGCTCCGCCGTCGCAAAATAGGCGCTTGCCTTGCGTAGGATCTCATTGGCCTGCCGAAGCTCACGGTTCTCCCGTTCCAGGGCCTTCAGCCTCTCGGCCATGTCGGTCGGAACGGTTCAGTGGCGCGATCAGGGTGCAGGTTCTCAATGAAATTGCCAATGCCGCGCCAAAAAATGGGCACGGGACTTCGGCCGATGTCGCACGCCGAGATTTGGACGAGCTCTTGCGTTGTCTGCCTGACTTGCGCCCAGTTTCTCGGCTGTCAAAGCAGGCATTCCTCATCGTCCCAAGTGGTTAGGGTGAGGCGATCAATCGTTCAATCCGGCCCGGAGAGCCGTCGTCATGAAGAAGTTCATAATGTTCATCTGTCTCGCTCTGCCGAGTGTGTCCGCCGCCGCTGAAGTCGGATCGAAGGATCTGATCGTCGCAAGCATCAACGACTGCCTGAAAGAAGCCGTGAGCGCCGGGGGCCTGGAAGACGGCGGTGACGCCATCATTCTTGCCTGCAAAGGCGATAAGGCACACGTCCTGTTCAACATGCTGGGCGGGAAGATCCGAGCCGAGATCGTGCAGGACAAGAATGGTAAATTTGAGAACAGGCCGTTCGGCAACAACACCTGCTACCACCGGATTGAAGATGCAGGCGGCAAGACCTCTGACGAGTTCCGATGTGATCTGGTCCTCGTCACAGGGGATGTCTTCAAGAATTAGCGAGATCAGCCGAGCGATCTGGGCTTGATCAACCCGGGTTGATTACGGTGACACCCATTAGCCGGCCGTTCGTCAAGTGCCGCAGAGCTTTTTTTTTTGGCAGCGCCAGCTGCCAATTCATTCTTGTCGTCGTATCCAGCTGCGTCGTTTTGAACCGCGCCCGTTTCTTCGGTCGTTGGCTGCGCCCGCATCGCGGATCGCGCCAGACACCCATGAGGATCAAGCAGCGGCCCAATCGAGACCTTGCCCTGGCGGCATAGCCGCCCCAGAAGAACGTTGGTGCCGTCCCGCATCCAAAAGAGTTTCACAGAACCATGGCTGTCGGCGTGCCGGCGCCAATCTCCGGATGGCTTGCAGTTCGGGCGATCCGCTATCGTGCAGTTGGTGACGGCGATCCGGCGTCCAATTCAGTGCAGCTGGTTGCAGCTCCAGTCACCGTACGCGGCTCACCGGATCGTCGTCGTCCTTCAGGCAAAGCAGCGCGTTATATCGAACGGCTTGCCCTCCTTCAGGATGTGGTAGCAGGCCCGGGCCAGCTTATGCGCCAGCGCTTTGGTCGCAACGATGTTGTTGGTCCTGGCCTTCTTGCGTTCATGGAATCGGCTGGCCTCGGGGCAAAAGCGCCTGGCGAAGTTCGCCGCCTCGACGAATGCCCAGGCAAGATATTTGTTGCCGTTCTTGACGTTGCCTTCGCCTTTCTTCTTGCGATTGCTGGTGTGCACACTGTCGACGCAGCGCGCGTATGATACAAAATTGCCGACGTCAGCGAACCGTTCGATTGGACCGGTTTCCAGGAGAATGACGGTCGCTAGCGTCTGACCGATCCCTGGCACACTGGTTAGCAGGCGATATTGCGGTTGGCGTTTGACGCATTCCTGCAGGCGTATCTCGAGAACCTCGATTTGCGCCTGCAGTGTCGCAATGACGGCGACGTTCGCCTTGATTGCCAAGCCCACATCGGCGACCAACGGCAAGCTGTCAATCGTGTCGTTGGTCAGTCGCTTGATCTGGTTGCTGGTCATTCGTCTGCCCAACTGTCGGGTCAGGATGTTTTCCACCGCGAGGACATGCGCCGTGCACGAATGCACCAGCTGCATGCGCTTGCGCGCCAGATCTCGCACGACGCGGTGCTCCTTCGGCAGGATCGTTCCCGTCGGCAGGATAGCCAGCCGAAGCAAGTGAGCGAGATGCTGCGCGTCGGCCTCGTCGCCGCTGTGCTTCAGTCCTTCATATTGTTTGATAGCGGATGTGTTGGCGAGATGCACGTGGAAGCCAGCTTCCTGCAGGCCATCGACCAGCCAATACCAGTTGTAGGTCGACTCGACGACGACACCCTTCATCTCGCTTTGCCAGGGCTTCAGAAAGAGGATGATCTTGGATATCTCATTCGGCAAGCGCTTCTGTCCCACGACGCGATCCGCCTCGTCGATCACCACGATCACGCTGTTGTTGGAATGCAGATCGATCCCGCCGTACATCATCTTCGCCTCCTCGTGGTCAAAAGTGATTCGATCATTACGAACTCACTCTAGCTCCACCACCCCCGCGGTTGCGGAGGCCGGCTAGATGATCTTCAGTGCAGAAAACTCGTGAGCTTCGCTCGCTATCTCGACCGCCCTCGCTGCCCCGTTCAGCGCGGGGCCCGCGACGAAGGCCCGGGCATCCACGTCTTTCTTCGTGATGACCACGACGTGGATGGCTGTGACCGAGCATGGCCATGACGATGGGGGAGGGGCGAGGCGACTCACGGACGCCCGGTCGTCGTGCGATGGATCATCTGCCCGACGAGCAGTCCACGCATGCCCTACATGCGCCAACTGCCCGTCGTGCCAGTTTGTCGCGGACTCCTCACTTGCGTTGTCGGGCAAATCACCTCCACATTCTCGCGCATCCCGGCTCGCTGAAGAGGGACGTTTCGCGATCGTCACGAGCGTCGGGCTGGGGAGGCGATGGGCGCGTTGCTCCGCAGCCGGGTGTCAAAGCCCGCGCCGACGAACGGAGCGAGGCGACGGCGAAGTGGTGTGGTCCTGGCATCGCGGTGCTGATGCCAAGCCGGCGGTGATGATGATCCGCCGGCGACGGGGGCAAGACAGCCGATCCCCGGGGAGAGCGCCTATAACGTGCGCCGTG